>CACWKM010000087.1 GCA_902761475.1 uncultured Bacteroidales bacterium | reverse complement strand
GCCTGTCCCACTGGGGGTTACTCAAAGGTCGCCCTCCGGGCGAAATATTACCGATACCGCCCTCAAAATCAATCGTTTCTCAGCGTCATGCGGTTCCGGACGTGACGTGGCACGTCCCTACATTTCTTGGGCGAGGGGGGTGCATGGGGCAATACACAAAACAAAAAGGATGCGCCAGTAATTTGACACATCCTCTTTGTGCGCTTCAAGATGGACTTGAACCAACGACCCCATGATTAACAGTCATGTGCTCTAACCAACTGAGCTATTGAAGCAGTTGTGGCGTTCTGTTGCAGCGCCGCCACTCGCGCCTGCGCTTCAAGATGGACTTGAACCAACGACCCCATGATTAACAGTCATGTGCTCTAACCAACTGAGCTATTGAAGCAGGTTTTTTGCGTTTTGCGGTGCAAATTTAGAGCGAATATTTGAATTGTGCAATATTTTTTTCAAAAAATCAAAAAAAATCATGCACTTAAACCATTTTTAAGGTTCTTCACCACTAAAATATCGCTGACAAGTAGTAATTTTGACCCCAAATTTCACTCAATTAGCAACGACACATTTCACGATGAAAAAATACATAGGTTTCTTTGCGCTGGCACTGATGCTCTTGAGCGGCCTCCCCCTGCTCGCCGACAACAACACCACGAGCGACGATGCGGCCATCGTGCGCAACCTCGACATCTTCAACTCGCTCTATCGCGAACTCACCACCTACTATGTGGACACGCTGAATGCCGAACGCACCATCGAGAATGCCATCAACGCCATGCTCGACGACATCGACCCCTACACCGAGTACATCCCCGCCAAGGACATGAACGACTTCAACGTGGTGTCCACGGGGCAGTATGGCGGCATAGGTTCCTACATCATGCAGCGCACCGACAGCGCTGCGGGCGTGTATATCTCGAGCCCCTATGAGGGCAGCCCCGCCGCGCGCGCCGGATTGCGACCCGGCGACCGCATCGACGTCATCGACGGCGACAGCGTGAAGGGATGGAGCAGCGACCGCGTCAGTTCCAAACTCAAGGGACAAGCGCACACGCCCCTGCAAATCACCATCACGCGACCCTATGACCCCGACAGCGTGAAGACGTTCACCATCATGCGCGACAACATCAAGGTGAATCCCGTGCCCTACTATGGCGTGGTGCACGGCGACATGGGCTACATCTCGCTGACCACCTACAACGAGGCCAGTGCCTCAGCCGTGAAAGAAGCCGTGATGGAACTGAAGAATAATCCGGCGGTGAAGGGTCTGGTGCTCGACTTGCGCGGCAATGGCGGCGGACTGCTCGAGAGTGCCGTGCAAATCGTGGGACTCTTTGTGCCCAAAGGCACCCAGGTGGTGATGACGCGAAGCCGCGAGAAATCGAGCGAGAAGGTCTATAAGACCACGTCCGACCCCATCGACACGCGCATCCCGCTGGTGGTGCTCGTGGATGGCGGCACGGCGAGTTCCAGCGAGATTACCGCCGGCGCCCTGCAAGACCTCGACCGCGCCGTGATAGTGGGCTCACGCTCATTTGGCAAGGGACTGGTGCAGACCACCCGACCGCTGCCATTCGACGGCACGCTCAAGGTGACCATCTCCAAGTACTACATCCCCAGCGGACGCCTCATTCAGGAGGTGGACTACGCGCAACGCAACGCCGACGGCTCCTACAAGCGTAATGCCGACAGCCTGGCACATGTGTTCCACACCGCCCACGGCCGCGAAGTGCGCGACGGAGGAGGCATTACACCCGACGTGAAGGTGGAACCAATCGAACCCACGCGCTTGGTCTATAACATCGTGCGCGACCAGTGGGCGTTTGACTACGCCACGCGATTCGCAGCCACCCACCCCTCCATCGCCACGCCCGACAAGTTTGAAATCGACGACAGCATCTGGAACGACTTCAAACGCTTCATCGATCCGTCGCGTTTTAACTACGACAGGGTGTGCGAGAACGGGCTCAAGCAACTGCGCGAACTCGCCAAGACCGAGGGATATGCCAACGATGAGACTGCCGAGGCCTTCGACAAACTCGAGACGCTGCTCAAGCACGACCTGGACCACGACCTGGACTTGCACCGCGAGATTATCTCCAAGTATCTGGCTCAGGAAATCCTCGACCGCTACTACTTTGTGCGCGGTCAGGTGGAATATTCTGTGCGTCATGACAAAGCCATCGACGAGGCTCACCGCGTGCTGGCCGACCCGGCACAGTGGGCACGCACCTTAGGCCTCAAGAAATAACTCTCCCCTCCCGCGGCTCATGGAACTCAAACAACTGCATGCCTTGTGGTGGGACCGCGAGCGCCAGTCCGCCATGAAGCGGTTGCTGGCGAGCAAGCGGCACCCCAACTTCGTTGTCAACGGGTTGGCGGGGTCGTCGGCCGCCATGCTCATTGCCGGACTGCCCCGGCAGGAACAGCCCTATCTGGTGGTGGCCAATGACGCCGACGAGGCAGGTTACCTCTACAACGACCTGCTCGCCCTCACCGACGACCAGCAGGTGCTCATCTTCCCCTCGGGCTACAAGCGCGACATCAAGTACGGCCAGGTGGATGCCCCCAGCCAGATTTTGCGCACCGAGGTGCTCAACCAGTGGCACACCAGCCCCGTGCTGCGATGGGTGGTCACCCACCCCGACGCACTGGCCGAGCGCGTGGCCGAGCGAGAAGAGGTGCAGCGCACCACAGTGGAACTGGCAGTGGGACAGGAGGTAGACCTCACACAACTGGCCGCGCGCCTCGTGGAGTTGGGATTCATGCGCGTGGACTACGTCTACGAGCCGGGACAATTTGCCATTCGCGGCTCCATCCTCGACGTGTATTCCTACAGCCACGAACTGCCCTACCGCGTGGACTTCTTTGGCGACGAGGTGGACAGCATCAGGGTGTTCAACGTGGAAACACAACTCAGCGAGGAGCGCATGGAGAGCGTGGGCATCGTGGGGTCGTGCGGTAGCGACACCAGTAGCGGCACGTCGCTGCTGCGCTATGTGGGGTCGCAAACCATGCTGGTGTGCCACAGTGTGCAGTGGCTCCTGAGCCGTGTCGCCGAGATTGCGGGCGAACGCATGTCGGCGAGCGCGGTGATGGCTGCCGAGGGCGACCTGAGCGCCATGAGCCATGTGGTGGACGTGAACGACTTCACCGCCGCGGTGAACGAAATGCGCCACATTGAGTGGCACGCGGGCGCTGCAACAGCCACCGCAGGATTGGAACTGCACTGCGCGCCGCAGGGCATCTTTCACAAGAACTTCGACCTCATCAGCACCACGCTGCAACGGCTGCAAAGCGACGGCTACCGGCTTTTCATCCTCAGCGACAGCGACAAGCAGATTGCCCGCTTGCGCGTCATCTTTGCCGACCGCGGCGACGACATCACCTTTGAGCCTGTGGGACGCACCCTCCACGAGGGATTTGTGGACCAGGACCGCAAAATTTGCGTGTTCACCGACCATCAAATCTTCGACCGTTTCCACAAGTACAGCCTCAAGAGCGAGCGCGCACGCTCGGGCAAACTCGCCCTGTCGCTGCGCGAACTGCAACAAATCGAGATTGGCGACTACATCGTCCACGAGGACCACGGCATAGGCAAATTCGGCGGACTGGTGCGCCTGCCGGTGGGCGGACACACACAAGAGATGATTAAACTCGTCTATCTGAACGGCGACCAGGTGTTTGTGTCCATTCACTCGCTGCACAAATTGTCGAAGTATCGCGGTCGCGAAGGCGAGGAACCACGACTGAGCAAACTGGGCTCCGGTGCCTGGAACAAACTCAAGGCGCGCACCAAGAGCCGCCTCAAGGACATCGCGCGCGAACTCATCAAACTCTATGCGCAACGCCGCCACGAAAAGGGATTTGCCTTCAGTCCCGACGGGTATTTGCAGCAGGAACTCGAGGCATCGTTCATCTACGAGGACACACCCGACCAACTCACCGCCACACAGGCCGTGAAGGCCGACATGGAGAGCGACCGCCCCATGGACCGCCTCATTTGCGGCGATGTGGGGTTTGGCAAAACCGAGGTGGCCATCCGCGCCGCATTCAAGGCGGCCGTCGACGGCAAGCAGACCGCAGTGCTCGTGCCCACCACGGTGCTCGCATTCCAGCACTACCACACCTTCACCGACCGCCTCAAGGACTTGCCAGTGAGGGTCGATTACCTGAGCCGAGCACGCAAGCCCAAAGAGGTGAAACAAATCCTTGCCGACCTGCAGCACGGCGACATCGACATCATCATCGGCACCCACAAACTCATAGGCAAGACGGTGCATTTTCACGACTTGGGATTGCTGGTCATCGACGAAGAGCAGAAATTTGGCGTGAGCGTGAAAGAGAAACTCAAGCAACTCAAGGTGAATGTGGACACGCTCACCATGAGTGCCACGCCCATCCCGCGCACGCTGCAATTCTCGCTCATGGGTGCGCGCGACTTGAGCGCCATCAACACCCCTCCGGCCAACCGGCATCCCATCGTCACGTCGCTCAACGCCATCGACGACGACGTGGTGCGAGAGGCCATCAACTTCGAACTGTCGCGCAACGGGCAAGTGTTCATCGTGAACAACCGCATCGAACCGCTCTACAACCTGCAGCACATGGTGCAGCACAGATGCCCACCGACAAGTTGGAGCAAATCATCATCGACTTTGCCAACCACGAGTACGACGTGCTCATTTCCACCACCATCATCGAGAATGGTGTGGACATGCCCAACGTGAACACCATCATGATAAACAATGCGCACAGTTTCGGTCTGAGCGAACTTCACCAGTTGCGTGGCCGTGTGGGGCGCAGTTCGCGCAAAGCATTCTGCTACTTGCTCATCCCTCCTGGCCAGCCGCTCACCGCCGTGGCGCGTCGCCGCTTGCAAGCCATCGAGAGTTTCAGCGACCTGGGCAGCGGCATCCATCTTGCCATGCAAGACCTCGACATTCGTGGTGCCGGCAACCTGCTGGGTGCCGAGCAGAGCGGATTTATCGCCGATTTGGGCTATGAGACCTATCAGCGCGTGCTGCGCGAAGCCGTGCTGGAACTCAAGACACAGGAATTCGCAGCCACCTTTGCCCAGACTGAGCAAGAGAGCAACGCGGCACCCGCCGAGATGGACTATGTGGCCGACTGCTCCATCGAGACCGACCTGGAACTCATGCTACCGCCCTCCTACGTTCCGCAAGAGGGCGAGCGCATCAACCTCTACCGCGAACTCGACAGCCTCACCAGCGACCGCGACGTGGAGGCCTTCGAGCAACGCCTCGTGGACCGTTTCGGAGCCATCCCCGATGTGAGTCGCGAGTTGCTGCGCATCGTGCCGCTGCGACGGCTGGCGCGCACGCTGGGCATCGAGAAGGTGGTGCTCAAACTGGGCGGCATGTTCATCTACTTCGTGGGCGAAGAGAACGAGGCCTACTATCAGTCGGCAGCATTCGGGCGCATACTGGGCTACTTGCAGGCGCACACCGAGCGGTGCCACATACGACAAAAAAATGGTCGACGCTCATTTGCCATCGACCATGTGACCACCGTGACACAAGCCCTCGACATCATGCGCGAGATGGCCGGCACACGGTAATTATTCCTCAATTTTTCGCTACACGGCGCTCTTTTTAATACACAAGCGCCATGTTGTCAATCCACAGGGTCATGCCTATGGTTCCCACATAAGCCGTGCCGCAACCGCTGCTGGCCATGAGCATCATGTGGGTGGGCGTGGCGTTGGCGTCGTCCCACTTCTCCTCGTGGATGGGCACCAACTTGCCCTTACTGTTGCGGGCATAGTACGCCTTCTCGCCGTTAATCAAGCCCATGTAACTCTGATAACCGGGCTTGCCCACGATGTTGCCATACTTCACCTCGATGCGGTAGCCATTGACCCACGACTGGGTGGTGGCGCCAAAGCGCTGACGGCCAGTACCCACGCGAGCGGCATGGATGTTGCCTTTCTCGTCCTCCCAGCGGCGTTGCAGCAGGATGAACACCTCGGCATAATCGCGGCCACGAACGGTCTTCTTCGAACTGAAGCCCGTGGACTGGGTGCGGTCGCCAAGCGGAGCATTGAGTTTGTAGTCAAATTGCAAGTATTTGGGGCGCTGCGTGAAGGGGATGCCCATTTCCATCTTGCTATAAGGGCTCTTGGTGCTCGACAAGGGTTCGCGCATCTTGCCCAGGAAAATGGTGCCACTCACCAGCACATCCATGTTGATGATGCCCACAGCCTTCACGTGCTCGAGCATCGTGGTGAGTTTCACGCACTTGCCATTGCCACGCGCCTCGGGAAACACGGCATTGCTGGTCTTGACCACGCCCATCACCTTGGCATACACATTCGACGACCCCCAGGGCGAGCCACCCTCGGGCACATAAGCCTTTGCGCCCTCGATGGTTTTCGTGGGACCTATGGCATAGACGGTCTTCATCTCGCCACCAATGATTTTCGACTCTTTGATGTGGCGCGTCACCCACTGGTCAAAGTGGCCATAGGCGATGGGCACCACTTTCTCGGCATGGGCACTCACGCCCATCAGGGCCACAAGGCCCAACATTGCTAAGATTTTTTTCATACTTTTCAATTATCAATAATAAAATATTTGTTTCATTTTCATGCCTTTGCTGCCTCGCTGAGCAATCGGTGCCCAATCTTGCAGTAGATGCACTTGCGTGGCTCACAGTAGGCGCGCTTGAGTTGAATGAGCGCCTGGCTGGTGAGCGCGTCGTCGCATCGCAGTCCGGCGGCCTGGAAAAGCGCCACCACATTGTTCCGCTCGGGGCGCAAACTCTCCAACAGCGCCACGGCGCGGTCGGTCATCGAATAGTCGCCGGCAAGTTCACCGCGGGCATAGAGCAACGGCGCCACCACATTGATGAGCACAATGTCGATGCTGCGGTCGCTCAACGCACGGCTGCCATGCGTGGTGGACTCGCCAAAACTATAGTGCTCGGCCCAATAGCCCGTGAGTTCGATGGCAAAGAGCGCGCGCATCTCTTTCTCGTCGCGCGCTTCGAGCAAGCGACGCATCAGGTTGAACCCGCCGTGCACACACTGCGCAAGCATGGCAATGCGGCGATAGGGGAAATTCTGCGGCCTGATGCGGAACATGCGCCACGCCTCGCCCTCCATGGGCTCCAGCGAGAACTTGTTACGCAGGAAAGCATACTCGTGCACCAGTTGGCTCACATAGGCATCGCCACGCGTGCGCGGGTCGCTCAGCAAGCCCGCCTGACCAAAGAGCAACGCCTCGACCTGCAACAGCGAGTCGCTGTGCTTGTGCAGCAAGCGTAGCGGTGTGCGGCGCGCCAAGCGCTCCAAGGCCTCATTGTTGATGCCGAAACCCAGACAGCGCGCCAGCGTCACGTAGCACACGTCTTCCCAACTGCCGTTGTACATCTCCAGCAGGCCACGCAGGCGCTCCACCTTGCTGTGCAAGCGCTCAAAGGCCAACGCCTCGACCCACTCGGTGATGGTGAGCGACGGCACTTGCGCAATGTGCGCCGCGCAGGGCAACTCCACACGGGCATTGACCAAGCGGTCGTAGCGCTCGCCAAAGTGCGGCGAACATTCCAGCACAACTTGCGGTATCACCTCGCCATTGCTGCGCATCACCGGGGCGTCGTCCTTGCTCACCACGTGCAGAATCACGTTGTCGTAGGCACGGTCTTGGTCGTGGCCATGGCGCCGCCAATCACTGGCTCGCACATGAATCTCCACGTTGCCCACCCACAGGTGGCCGTCAATCTCAACCTTGGCGTTGAAGAAATCGGGGCCGGCGTCGGTGTTGAGCAGACCGGGGTCGAGCACACGAACCGGGCGGCCATCATTGGTCACCATGTCCTCGCTGCGCCACAATCGGTGCTGCCACATATATTGCAAGAGTTGTTCCATCATGGCAGAGCCACGTTTTTCCCTTTGAGCCGTCAAAATTACTCATTTCCCATCAATTGGCACCCATCTGAGCGAAAAATTTCATTTTTACTCACAATAATTAGTATAAAATTACTTAACTTTGCACTAATGGGGTGTTACGCACTCCCTAACAACACGCCAATCGCAAGGAATACTCATCATCAACAACACCTCTATATCACCACTGAAAGATGAAAACGATAGAATTATCTGAGGCTAAGCGCCTTGTCGCCGAAGGCGAAGCCATGAGCGAGGCCGAGCGCCTGCAAGTACAACAAGAGCGTCTGCGCGCCCTGGTGGCTCATGCGCGCGAACACTCGCCCTACTTTGCCAAATTGTATGCCGGTATTCCCGACGATTTCTCACTCACCGACCTTCCCATCACCGAGAAACCGGTGCTGCTGGCACACTACGACGACTGGGTGACCGACCGCCGCCTGCACTTGCAAGACGTGCTCGACTATGTGAACCGCGACCCGTCGAAGGATCAAACCCTGCTGCTGGGACAATACACCGCGTTGCGCACATCAGGGTCCACGGGCAATCCGCTGCCCATGGTGCGCGACGACTACCACAACAAGATTCACAGCCAACTGATTGCACAACGCTTGCTCACCGGCTCCAACATGGACGTGCTCAACATCTCCAAGCACCGCCGCGCATCGGTCATTAGCCTGTCGAACGGCTCATCGAGTTATGGCGCGTTCCTGCGCATGAAAGCCGCGCACCCCGAGTGCAGCGACAATCTGCTCGGCATCTCGGTGCTTGAGGACCTCAATACTATCGTTGCCAAACTCAACGAATTCCAACCCGAGAGCATGGCGGGCTATCCCTCGGTGATGGCCGCGCTCGCCGTGGAGCAACTCAAAGGCAATCTGCACCTGTCGCTCAAGCACCTGGCCACCTCGGCCGAGATGCTCAGCGAGAGTAATTTCCAACTCCTGCGGCAAGCATTCCAGTGCCCCGTGGCCAACAACTACTGCATGACCGAAGGCGGCGAGGTGGCCATGACGCACAACTGCCCGCACTTGCACGTCAACGAAGATTGGATCATCGTGGAGCCCGTGGACGAAAACCGCAAGCCGCTGGGCATGAGCGACCAGTGGTCAAATGGCGTGCTCATCACTGACCTGAGCAACTATGTGCAGCCCATCATTCGCTACTATGTGGGCGATGTGGTGAGGCTCCGCCCCTCGCACGAAGACTGTTGCTCACTGCCCATCATGCAAATCCAGGGACGCTCATTCACCACATTCACCCTCGGCGACAAGTCGTTCAACACCTTGGGCATGTTTGCCAAGGCCGAGGTGTGGCCCAGCCTGGTGAGATTCCAGTTCGTGCAACTCGACGACCTCACCATCGAGGTGAGAGGTGTGTGCAACGGCGAGGCCAAGGACGTGCTGCCCGGACTGTGCGACCTACTCCACAAATACTACTCCGAGAAAGGCTGCCCCGAGGCACGCTTCACATGGTCCGACAAGCCGCTCATCCCCAACAAGAACGGCGGCAAGATACCTATCTACATCAAACTATAGGCCCCCGAAAGGCGACCTTTGAGCACCCCCCTCGTTTGCGGGGGCGGTTCCTGACGTGCCACGGCACGTCCCTACAGTTTTTGGCGGGAATTGCACCGCCTTGTGTAGGGACATGCCGTGGCATGTTCTTGACAACAGCCTCAAAATTAACCATTTCGTGGCGCAGCACGATTCCAGAAGTCCCCTCATAATCTTGGGTAGCATGCCTCACGAGCACCACATTTCGAAGTCGTCGCGGTAGGCGCTCCACAACTCCTTGCCGGCGGCTTGTCGCTGCTCGGCGGGAAGGTCGAGTTCGCTCATCATGCAGTCGAGCGCCTCGTCGGGCAGCGAATCGTAGTCGACGAGTCGGTATCGGGCATCCTTTTTGCCGATGGCGCAATTGTCGAAATACCATTTGTCGATGCGATGCCGCATCTGCCGCTCGTCGGCCATGGCGAGCATCAGGTCGCGCACCTCGTCAAACCCCTCGGGCAGCATGTGGAACTCTGCCATAAACTCGCGCACGACGGTATCGACTTCGCGGCGCTCCTCGAGCCAGCCGCTATAGCGGGTGTCGCGCCAGGGCGCGCAATTGTTCACATACCACGAGTCCATGTATCTCGCCAGCACATCGCGGTCGGCGGCAGTCATCTCGCCGAGCGGCTTTTTCAAACATTCATACGCTAAGGTGGTTTCTCTCATATCGGTTTGTTGGTTTTTATAAATTGTTGTTTGTTTCTATTCAGAAGTCACATCCAGCGTCGGCGCATCTGCTCAAGGAAGTCCTCGCAGAGGTGATAGCCCGACGCATCGCCCAGCACACAGTCCATGCCGCAAGCGGGGCATAGCGCGGTGTGGCCATCGTCAATCCAAGCTGTGATGTCGCTCGGCCGAAATGTCGCGCCGCAATCGAAGCACGCGCAATGCGTGCTCTGCTCCACTTCGGCACGGTGGTTCGCGGTGTGCCGGTGCGCGGCGAGGAGTTGTTGCTCGGTATATTTCATGTTAGGCGTTCTCGTCAAAATCCTCGTCAGCAGCGGCTGTGATGCCGCGGCTGTGCAGTTCGTGAAGGGCGGTGTGGTACGTTTGATGAAAATAATAATACCAAACTCTCACTTTTTCGGACATATCGTCGACACGCGACGCGAGGAACAGTTCAAGCAATTCGCCGGTGGACATGGTGGGAATGTGCTCATTGATGCGACGGTCAATCTCGGCGAGCAAGTCTTTGTCGAGCGTGAAATAGGCCGAACGCATCATGCCGGTGAGAACGACTTTCACTGCGGGGACATAGAGGCTGAGGGCAAGAGGGCTAATCCATTGCAAATCGGCATCGCTCAGGGCGGCAAAGCGGCACTTGACATCGTCGAACTCGGGATAACTGGCGTTAAGCACTATCATCACTCGTTTTTGAGCCGTGGCGTTTCCTGCGCGAGCGGCGGCAAGTTGACTCATGAAATATTCTCTTTCTTTAAACATGGTGATTATGATGATTTGTGAAGTGAACGATTACACCTATAATATAGATACTTTTTAAAAAATTTCAAATCTTTTTTTGTTCACACTCACAAATCATTCACAATCAATGCCTTCAAGCACACCACAACCGTTTCGCAGTGTCCTCAAATGCAGTTCGTATGCGTTCGGCCTATTACGCGGGAAATGGCAACTTGATTATTTGGGGGAGAGGACGGCGAGGGGGACGAGCATTTCCTCCATCGAGATGCCGCCATGCTGGAACGTGTCGGTGTAATACTGCACGTAGTAGTTGTAGTTGTTGGGATATGCCAGGAAGTCGTGGTTCATGGCGAAGATGTAGGTGCTCGACACGTTGGGCGACGGCAACCCGAATCGCTTGGGGGCGCGTATCTCATACACCTGCCGCTCGTTGTAACTCAGGTTCTTGCCTAACTTGTAGCGCAAGTTGGTGCTCGTGTTCTTGTCGCCGATGACCTTCACGGCATTGTTCACTTTCACAGTGCCGTGGTCGGTGGTGATGACCACCTTGAAGCCGTTCTGCGCCAGCAGTTTGAAGATGTCGCTCACATAGGAATTGCGGAACCACGACACAGTGAGCGAGCGATAGGCCTCGTCGGTGCTGGCCAGTTCGCGAATCATGCGCGACTCGGTGCGCGCATGCGAGAGCATATCCACAAAGTTGATAACCAGCACGTTGAGTTGGAAATTGTTGAGCGAACTGAAGTTTTGCACCAATCGCTCGCCGATGGCACGGTCGTTCATCTTGTTGTAAGAGAAATGCACCTTGCGGCGGTAACGGTCGAGGATGGTCTGCACCAGCGGCGCCTCGTTCACATTCTTGCCTTCCTCGCTGTCCTCGTCCACCCACAGGTCGGGGAACATGCGCTCAATGTCGATGGGCATGAGTCCCGAGAAGATGGCGTTGCGCGCATACTGCGTGGCGGTAGGCAAGATGGAAGTGTAGAGGTCGTCGCGCACGATGTTGAAATAGTCGGTGAGCAGCGGGGCTATCACCTTCCACTGGTCCAAGCGGAAGTTGTCCACGACCACAAAGGCCACCTTCTCGCCCTTGTCGAGGAGCGGCAACACAGCATCCTTGAACACCTCGTTGCTGCGCAACGGATGGTCGTCGGTGGTGAGCCACGGCTCGTAGTTGCGGCGCACGAACTTGGCAAAGGCGGCATTGGCCTCGGTCTTTTGCATGTTGAGCAACTCGTCCATGTTGGTGTCGGTGCTCGACAGGGTGAGTTCCCACCTGACGATGGTGGAATAGATATTGTACCAGTCCTGA
>CACWKM010000086.1:7600-11700 GCA_902761475.1 uncultured Bacteroidales bacterium | reverse complement strand
TATCCACAAATCATACCGTTTGTTGTCGCCATCAACCAATTTGGAACAATCTGATTTATCTACATTGAAAATATTACATTTTAGTTGCATACACGACTTTAACCAGTCTATCAAGAAATGAGATACCATTATACAAGCGGCAAGCCACCATCCCCTTAAATCCAATATGGCAATCCATGAGAGTATTCCGATTTCCAGAGAATGTAACCACAAGTCCTTCCCCTTTACAGAATACAAAATCTTGTTTTTGCAAGAAGAGCCCCATTGCAGATAAAAATCGCCCAAGATGTGAGCTACAATAAGATTGAAAAACAAATTATTAATCATAGTCTTGAAGTTACTTTTCGATAATATATAATTGCCTGCTCTATGGCACTCCATCCAAGATCCTTTAATGTTTGATTGACCCCTGAGACTGAGATACCCATTTTTTCAGCTGTTTTACTTGTGTCTGATGAAAGAATCCTTTCACAAAGGGTCTCACACTTGCGAGCAGTTGCATTGTTCAATAGTTGATTGACTAATGTTAATATAACTTGTAAAGCTTGCTCATGCTCACTGTCAACCATTGATATTACAAATGAATATTTTGCTCGTCCAACAAGTTTATCCATAGTACGTCCGGAACGATAAATAGCATCACCATCCATCATGTCTAAACCACGGTCAATTGTCTTCATTTCACCAATGCCTATTGCTATCCTAAGACCGTACCTGTTAAATCGTTTGTCTTTTTGTATATTGCTTGGTTCAAACGATTTAATCCAAGTTTTCAGAATTAGGGCCACTTCAAATGCATCTTCAGGTCTGTCCATGACACATTCGATAGAGTCACCTCTAACAATACGCCCCCAAAAACCTTGATAACGCTCTTCAAGAATATATAGGCACTTTCTCAACTTTTCGTTGAGTTCAATCATCGACTCCCGTGAGAGAGAAGTAGATGACACTACATCAGCAGATATTGCAGCATACATATATTCAATATTTTATGTACAAGCTCATAGACTTGTTTGTTTTAAATACAAGTTTTATCACTTGTTTTGACCAAATACAAGTTAATTTGCTTGCAAAGATAGGAAATTTTCTTCTTACTGAAGCAAAAAGGAGATGATTTTTACACATTCTTCATTCAATTTGATGAAAATAGCACTATTTCGCGCGTAATTTAAGCAAATTTCATCTAAAATCACACCTATGTGACACTAAAAGTTGCGTTAATTGAAGTTTTTTAATTAACTTTGCAACGCATAGTGGCGACATGCCATTTTTGCAAGACATAAGCTCGATAGCCGCACAATCACCACCGTACATGCTACGCAACATAGAATTTAGGAGCTGCCCCGTTTAGGGCGCAGATTTCCCATATTTCTATGTGGTTTGTGGTGAACCGTGCGGCGTATGGCGAATGTCTGCGCCTTTTGTATAATAGTATTTTGAAACTTTTTAAATTATGACTGTATGGCACTAATAGACGTTATTAAATGTGATATTCAAGATGGAGAGTTCTGCTATAAATTTCCATCAGACGATTTACGTATAGGATCTCAATTAGTTGTTTACCCTTCGCAAACTGCCTTTTTTGTAAAAGGGGGTGAGATTCTTGACTCCTTCACTTCTGGTACATATACTATTTCTTCTGAGAATATCCCATTGCTCAATAAGGTCATAAACATTCCGTTTGGCAACGAATCTCCTTTTAAGGCTGAGGTTTGGTATATTAACCAGATTAGCAAGTTGGACATGCCATGGGGAACGCCTCACCCAATTCTTCTTGAAGACCCCAAATACAAGATCATCGTCCCAGTACGCTCTAACGGACAATATGGATTGAGGATAAAAGAACCACGTCTGTTTCTTGAAACACTGATTGGTAACATGTCAGACTTTAAAGCGGACAAAATCAACCAATATTTCAAGGGGCGTTTAATTCAAGCTCTCAACTCCTTGTTGGCAAAAAAGATTGTTGAGCGGAATGTGTCAATACTCGACATTAATACAGACTTGATACCCATGTCGGCAGAGTGTGAAGCGCAACTGAATGAGATTATGGGGAAATATGGAATTGAAATACAAGAGTTCTCCATTATGTCGGTCAACGTACCAGAGAATGACGAAAGCGTTATCAAGTTGAAAGAAGCAAAGGCCATGATGGCAAGACTCAACATTACGGGTAAAGATGTTTATCAGATGGAGCGTAGTTTTGACGTGTTGGAGAAGGCTGCAAGTAATGAAGGTGCTGGAGGTCAGATGATAGGAATGGGTATAGGTTTAGGTGCCGGAGTTTCTGCCGGAAATACAATGGCACAGATGTCCTCGCAGATGATAAATACCAATCCCACCCCGACACCTCCACCATTGAACTTAGATAAACAGTATTTTATTCATGTGGATGGTGCACAAATGGGAGGACAGACCGTTTCTAGTATTCAAAACCTTATCCGGCAAGGGAGGATAAATGGCGAAACGCCTGTATGGACTGCTGGAATGCCTAATTGGATAAGATTGAAGGATGTTCCAGAACTGAACGCTCTACTTAATAACATTGTTCCACCTCCAATGAATTTGTAATATGAAGAGATTGATATTTTTAACAACTATCATACTGCTTGTCGTTAATGGGCTGTCGGGTTTAATCTTAACTGCCTATCATTCTACCAATATCTATTTGAATAGTGTGGTTATAATATTAAGCGGAATCGTTCTTTTGTTCATTTCATCAACGCACTTGAAAGACGCGTTTAAAGTTTCACTAACAAGTCTTTTTGCAATTGCTGGCGGCATTGAGTACATTTTAGGATTCTTTGCCCCTACAGAATGGAGCAACAATTGGTTCGTTATCTTGGTGATAGTCATTTTGTCTATTGAAATCATTATTGTACTATTGACAAATTTTGTAACAAATAAAAACGAACGAGTATGAAAGCATTAACCTGTGAAATGTGCGGAAGCACAAACCTTATCAAGGAAGGTGGAGTGTTTGTCTGCCAGTCATGCGGCACGAAGTATTCCGTAGAGGAAGCCAAGAAGATGGTGGTAGAAGGAACTGTTGACGTAAAAGGAACTGTCAAAGTCGATACATCTGACGAGTTAAAAAATTTGTATGAGATTGCACGCAGAGCAAAAGATTCTAACAATAGCGATAACGCAGCTAAATATTATGAACAAATTCTAATGAAAGATCCTAATAGTTGGGAGGCAAATTTCTATACTATCTATTTTCAATCTATGTCATGCCGAATAGGTGAGATATATTCTGTTGAAGTAAATCTAGTCAACAATTACGAGCCTATCTTAGCTTTAGTAAAATCTACACTGTCAGAAGAAGAACAGGCAAAAGTATTAGAAGAATTATATCTTCGCATATCTATAATAGCAGATATATTTTTCAATTCATCGGTAAATTACTTTAAAAATACAGATGTAGAAATTAGATATGAATTACGTGGAGAAACTTGTGATAGAGTTCTATATAGTTTCTTCATGCTCTATTATCTTGCCGCATACATTAACGAAACTTTTTCACATAAATATGAACAAATTGCTGTCAAATGTTTAGAAGATGGGGTTAAAATTCATACTGAATTTCTACAGATAGATCAATTAATGGTCCCAAAAGAAGAAAACCTTGAAATAATTAACGGCAAAATTGAAGAAATATTAAAGGTTAATCCAGAGTATAAAAAACCTCAATATCTTATTGATTTGGAAAAAGAATCTGAAGAACCAACAATAGGTAATAATGTTTCCAATTCAACCTCTGGAGGTTGCTACGTTGCCACTGCTGTTTATGGCTCATATGATTGTCCTGAAGTTTGGACTCTCCGCAGATTCCGTGACAACACTTTAGCAGAGACATGGTATGGAATGAAATTTATAAAGTTGTATTATGCTATTAGCCCCAAATTGGTTAAATGGTTTGGTAATACAACTTGGTTTAAAACTCTCTGGCGCAAACCATTGGATAAATTAGTTAACGCTTTGAACAGAAAGGGAGTGGAGAATACGCCATATCAAGATTAATTCTTTTTGTTTTAAACCATAAGGAAACGGGAAGAAGTGCTCATTCAATCAAAACACTTCTTCCCGCTTTTGTATAA
>CACWKM010000086.1:0-7586 GCA_902761475.1 uncultured Bacteroidales bacterium | reverse complement strand
AAACACTTCTTCCCGCTTTTGTATAAAGAACTATTCCAATATACTTGTGGATAGATACTTATATTTCAAATCTCATCTATCGACTAATGTATCCACTTGAAGTACACATAGAAAGCTATCTCTATGGCAATCGTTATGATTGACAGGAGGGAAAGGGAGCCGACGATGTAGAACAGTTTTGTGGAAATCCATACGCCTTCGTTGTTCTTCGCGATGTCTGTGAGTCGTTGGCTATGTTTCTGCCAACTCTCTTCCTGCTGTTTGCGTTGGTCGGCAAGCATCTGTTTCTCCTGTTCTGCCTTACAGTTCAAATTTTAACCCCTGAGAATCGAATATTCTGGGGAAAAACACAAAAACAAGCCGCCTGAGACATATCGCATTCTCAGGCGGTTTATTTTTAAAGAGGATGTGACATAAGCCTATTATGACACACCCTCCACGGGGGCTAATCAATTTATTTATTACATCGTTCACAGGGGTTTCGCTTCGCTCCACCCCTGCCTAAATTCTGCCCAGCCCTAACGGGCTTCCCAGCGATTTCGCAGCGTCGAGCGGTTCCGGACGTGCCACGGCACGTCCCTACAGTTTGGGGTGGATTATTGCCGTCGCGCCCGGAGGGCGCCCGCTGAGTAACCCCCAGTAAAATTGGCCGTGCGAGCCTTGTGCGAGCAGGTCAATTTCACTGGGGGTGGTAGAATCACGGCAACTCGTCGCCTGCGGCGACCACCTTGCGCACTGCTTTTGCTCGACCCGAGGGGGTCGCCGCAGGCGACGTTTTCACTACTGCACGTTATCCCCCAGTGGGACAGGCTCGAACGGCCTGTCCCACTGGGGGTTACTCAAAGGTCGCCCTTCGGGCGAAATATTACCGATACCGCCCTTAAAATCAATCGTTTCGCAGCGTCGTGCGGTTCTGGACGTGATGTCACGTCCCTATAGTTTTTGGGTGGGGAATGCGCCGTTGCGCCAGAATAAGATAAAAATGGGCAAGTGGTTGATAATTACACACTTGTCCATTTTTGTGAGTGATTCCGCTGGGATTCGAACCCAGGGCCCACAGCTTAGAAGGCTGTTGCTCTATCCAACTGAGCTACGGAACCAGTTTTGCCGTTTGGCGGTGCAAAGGTAATACTTTTTTTTGACTTGGATAGTGCCGACGGCTATTTTCTCTCAATGAGTCGCTGCACACCTATGCTGGGATAGGACTTGCGGTTGTAGTGCGTGCGCAGGAGTTGGATGGTGTCGAGCATGGCCATTCCTGCTGGTGCGATGGTGTGGTGCAGGTATCCGTAGATGCGCCTGACCTCGCGTGCGGTGTCGGCCTGCACGGTGGTGGTAGTCCATCCGTCGGTGGTTACCAGGTGTGGCATGAGCGATGAACTGCCGTCGGAATAGTCCACTGCCATGAGCACTTCGAGTTTGGCCCCCACCGAGTTGAGTTTGAACGAGAGTTCATAACGGTCGCCCGCTTGTTCGTCGTTGCGTGGCTCGTAAGTGAAGGGGTAGAATGCGCCGTTGAGTCCTGGCGGTGTGAGCAACTGCAAGGGCCCTGTCCACAAGTTCACGGTGTCGCCTTGCGTGCCATAGAGACGCCGTCCGACGGTGCGTCCGGCTATTGGTTTATGTGCCCCCTTTCCCAGTCCCGCGTTTTTCTCTACGGCGGCGCGTCGCTTGTTCAGGATGTTGGTGGCGCGGTCGTAGACATCGGTATAGGCGTCCATATTGTGTGCATACCACACGAGCGAACTGTCGTAGAGCATCGGGGTGACACCGTGCTTGGCCAGGATGGACTGCTTGAGTGCGATTTTCGCCGAGTCGGTGGCAAATGCTTCGGGTGTGGTGAGCACATAGGCGTCGGCGAGTTGCAGGTCGGCGACGATGTGCGCCATTTGCCGCTCGCCGATGACGCCTCGTGGCGCTTTGTCGCAGGCCACGATAGCGATGCATGCCAGCAGGGTGAGCAGTGCGCTATGTGGTGGCAGCCGTCGTGTCATCGTCGTCGTTAGAGGGAGTAGGGGTGTCGCCGTTCTCGTTGGCGGCAAGTTGACGCGAATAGAACAAGATGAGTACAATCACGCTCACGCTGAGTGCGGCATCGGCCACGTTGAAGATGGGCTGGAAAAAGATGAAGTGTTCGCCTCCCACCCAGGGCATCCATTGCGGCCAGTTCCACTCGCACAGCGGGAAATAGAGCATATCGACCACTCTGCCGTGGAACAAGGTGCCATATCCTCCGTCGGGGGGCAGCAGTTGCGCCACGAGCGGTGGCGGCGGCGCATCGAACAATAGCCCGTAGGCGATGCAGTCGATGACATTGGCCGCGGCTCCGGCGGTAATGGCGGCGATGCACACCACATATCCCCGCGGCAGGTCGTCGCGTTGACGGATGCGCCACAGGTAGTATCCAAAGAGCACCACGGCGATAATGCGGAACCAGGTGAGCAGGAGTTTGCTGCCCAGTTCCATGCCGAAGGCCATGCCGTTGTTCTCGATGAACTGGAGTTTAAACCAGGGGGTGATGTCGAGTGCTTCGCCATAGAAGAAGTGGGTCTTGACCCAAATCTTGAGTGCTTGGTCTATGGCGATGACCATCACCACGATGGCTAATGCCAGCGTGCCATTGTTCGGTTTGTTCATTTATCGTTGCTTGCGTTGCTGCTCAATCTCTTTACCTTCGACCGACAGTGTGGTGTGTGGCACCGCCATGAGCCTTCCCTTGGGGATAAGTTTTCCGGTGATGCGGCACACGCCGTAGGTCTTGTTCTCGATGCGCACCAGCGCTGCTTGGAGTTTCTTGATGAACTCCATTTGACGCTGTGCACGTTGGCTTGCCTCCTCCTTGCGCAGTGTGGCGGCGCCTTCCTCGAGCACTTTGAAGGTGGGGGTGGTCTCATCGCTCATGATGCCACCCTTGAGCAGTTCGTAACTGTGCTTGGCCTGCTCGATTTTCTCGAGGATGATGGCTTTGAACTCCTGCAACTCCTCGTCGGAGTAGCGGTTGCGCGGTGTTGTTTCTTCCATAGTCGTGGTTATTTAAAGTTTATGTTTCATGCTTTGTCCACAGTGATGCGCACCTTGAGTTCGTCGTTGGCGGCATCGATGGTGTCGTCGTGGTCAAGTTCTTCGATGGCAATGCTCACGGCTTGCACCTGTGTGGCTATGTAATCGCCATACTGGTCCACGGCGGCTTGCACGCGTTCGTCGGGGTGGAATCGCACCACCACCTTGTCGGTGATGTCGAAATTCTTTGCTTTGCGAATGTTCTGGACGCGGTTCACCAGTTCGCGTGCCATGCCCTCGTTGCGCAGTTCGTCGGTGATGGTGATGTCGAGCGCCACGGTGAGGTTGCCCTGGTTGGCGACGAGCCATCCGGGGATGTCCTCGTTGATGACTTCCACGTCGGCGAGTTCCACGGTGATGGGTGTGCCGTCGATGTCAATCACTGTGTTGCCTTGCTGCTCGAGTGCGATGATGTCGCTTTGCTCCATGGTGGCAAGTGCGCTAGCCACGGCCTTCATGTTCTTGCCGAGTTTCTTGCCGAGTTTCTTGAAGTCGGGCTTCACGCGCTTGACGAGGATGCCGGCGTCGCTGCCCACGATGTCGATGCGTTTCACGTTCACCTCGCTCTTGATGAGTTCGGCCACCGCCTCGATGTCGGTGCGTTGCTTGTCGTCGACGGCGGGCACCATGATGCACGAGAGCGGCTGGCGCACCTTGATGTTCTGCTTGCGACGCAGCGCGAGCACCATCGAGGTGATGTCTTGCGCCACTTGCATGCGCTCCTCGAGGAGTTTGTCGATGTGCTCGGTGGTGGCAGTGGGGAACAATGCCAGGTGCACGCTGGTGGTGCTGCCGGTGAGGTCTCGGTAGAGGCGGTCGCTGTAGAATGGTGCGATGGGCGCCATGAGGAGCGACACGGTGGTGAGGCACTGGTGCAGCGTTTGGTAGGCGGCGAGTTTGTCGGTCGTCATCTCGCCAGCCCAGAAGCGCTTGCGGTTGAGTCGCACATACCAGTTGCTCAAGTGGTCGCCCACAAACTCGCTGATGGCGCGTGCGGCCTTGGTGTGCTCGTAGTCGTCGAGTTGGTCGCGCACCTCTTTCACCAGCGAGTTGAGCAGCGAGATGACCCAGCGGTCAATCTCCGGACGCTCGCTCACCGGAACCTGTGCTGCCGTGGGGTCGAAACCGTCGACGTTGGCATAGAGTGCAAAGAATGAATAGGTGTTGTAGAGCGTGCCGAAGAACTTGCGTGTGACTTCTCGCACACCGTCCTCGTCGAACTTGAGATTGTCCCACGGCGACGAGTTGCTAATCATGTACCAGCGGAGCGGGTCGGTTCCGTGTTGCTCGATGGCGCCGAACGGATCGACGGCGTTGCCCAGTCGCTTGCTCATCTTCATGCCGTTCTTGTCGAGCACGAGACCGTTGGAGATGACGCTCTTGTAGGCCACGCTGTCCATGACCATGGTGGCGATGGCGTGCAGGGTGAAGAACCATCCGCGTGTTTGGTCCACTCCCTCGGCA
This sequence comes from uncultured Bacteroidales bacterium, assembly GCA_902761475.1. GTDB lineage: Bacteria > Bacteroidota > Bacteroidia > Bacteroidales > Muribaculaceae > Sodaliphilus. The sequence goes on along the minus strand of CACWKM010000086.1, from coordinate 3,062 downwards.
ATGAAGTCGGCGGGGAAGAATCGGCGGCTGTCAACCAGTTCTTTGTTCTCGAAGGGGTAGTGCAGTTGAGCGTAGGGCATGGCTCCGCTGTCAAACCACACGTCGATGAGGTCGAGTTCGCGCTTCATGGGCTTTCCTGTGGGGCTCACCAGCACGATGTCGTCGACATAGGGTCGGTGCAGGTCGATGCGGTTGTAGTTCTCCTCGCTGAAGTCTCCTGGCACGAAGCCGCGCTCCTTGTAGGGGTTGGCGGGCATGATGCCTGCCGCCACGGCCTTTTCAATCTCGTCGTAGAGTTCGGCCACGCTGCCTATGCACTTTTCCTCGCCATCGGCGCTGCGCCAGATGGGAAGGGGCGTGCCCCAATAGCGGCTACGGCTCAGGTTCCAGTCGTTGAGGTTCTCGAGCCACTTGCCAAATCGTCCGCTGCCCGTGTGCTCGGGTTTCCAGCGAATCTCCTTGTTGAGTTCCACCATGCGGTCGCGCGCTGCCGTGGAGCGGATGAACCAACTGTCGAGCGGGTAGTAGAGCACGGGTTTGTCGGTGCGCCAGCAGTGAGGATAGTTGTGCACGTGCTTCTCGACCTTGAAGGCCGTGCCAGCCTGCTTCATGCGGATGCACATGTAGATGTTCAAATCCTCGTCGTGCAGGGCGGCTTGCTCGTCATACTTGCCGTCGACGGTATATTTAGGATTGTAGGCGTTCTTGACCCACGCTCCAGCATATTCCTTATATAACTCCACATCGACAAATCTTGCCACGAAGTCGTCGTCGAGGTCGTCGAGCAAGAAATACTTGCCGGTGAAGTCCACCATGGGTCGCGTCTCGCCCTTCTTGTTAATCATGAACAGCGCGGGCACTCCGGCGGCCTTTGCCACTGCGGCGTCGTCGGCGCCAAAGGTGGGCGCGATGTGCACGATGCCCGTACCGTCGTCGGTGGTCACGTAGTCGCCGGGGATGACGCGGAAAGCGTCGGCGGAGCGGTCGATGAGTTCGTCATCTACTTTATCGAGGGGCTTCACCCAGGGGAACAACTGGGCGTAGTGCAAGCCCAGCAAGTCGGTGCCCTTGAATTCGGCGATGACCTTGTAAGGCACCACCTTGTCGCCCTGCTTGTAGTCGTTGAGCGGCAACTCGGCTCCCTCGGCCTTGAGCAGTGCGTTGAGGCGCTCCTTGGCCATGATGTAGATGCCCGGCAGACCGTTATAGGGGTTGAAGGTCTCGACGGCCACATAGTCGATGCGCGGTCCCACGCACAATGCGGTGTTGGACGGCAGTGTCCACGGCGTGGTGGTCCATGCCAGCACGTAGAGTTTGTCGAATCCCTCGTCGGCCTTATCGAAGATGGCCTTGGCCACCGCGTGGTCGCGGTCCACGACAGTGAACTGTGCCGTCACGGTCTGGTCTTTCACGTCGCGGTAACACCCAGGCATGTTGAGTTCGTGCGAACTCAGTCCGGTGCCAGCGGCGGGAGAGTAGGGCTGAATGGTATATCCCTTATAAAGCAAGCCCTTGTCGTAGAGTTGCTTGAGCAGCCACCACAAGGTCTCGATATAACTATTCTTATAGGTGATGTAGGGGTCGTTCATGTCCACCCAGTAACCCATGCGATGGGTGAGGTCTTCCCACTCTTGTGTGTATTTCATCACCTCGCGACGGCAAGCGGCGTTATAGTCATCGACACTGATTTTCTTGCCTATGTCCTCCTTGGTGATGCCGAGTGCTTTCTCCACTCCGAGTTCCACGGGCAACCCGTGCGTGTCCCACCCGGCTTTGCGCAGCACCTGCTGTCCCAGCATGGTGTGGTAGCGGCACACGATGTCCTTGATGGTGCGTGCCATCACATGGTGAATGCCCGGCATGCCGTTGGCACTGGGCGGTCCCTCGTAAAAGACGAATGATGGTGCGCCGTCGCGTGTGCTGATGCTCTTGGCGAACACGTCTTCGCTATCCCACAGTTTTAAAACATCTTTGTTGACCTGCGAGAGGTCGAAACTACTATATTCGTTAAATCGTTTCATGTTTTGTTAAGACCTTTTTTTATCAATCCCGCAAAGTTACGCATTTTTATTGACACAGAGCGCTCTCTTGTGCTACAAATTTTGTAACTTTGCCTTTGCGATGCCCCTAATGCGTCATCGCGCCACAGAAATGAAAAGAATTCTTCTTGTTTTCGCTGGGCTCTTTGCGCTGCTCACCGCGCAGGCTCAGCAAGAGCTTCACGGCGGTGCCGCAGGGGCTCCGCGAGTGAATGGTGACGGCACGGTGACTTTTGCCATCAAGGCTCCGCAGGCTCGTCAGGTGACTCTCAATCTCGACTATAACAAGCCGTTGTCGCTGGTGCGCGACGCCCAAGGGGGGTGGAGCGTGACAACGGACAAGTTGCGCCCCGATGTGTATCGCTACACCTACGACGTGGACGGCCTGACGGTGATAGACCCCGACAACGTGTACACCATGCGCGACGTGGCAACGGTGAAGAGCCTGCTCATCGTGCCGGGCAAGGAGAGCGACGTGTTTGCCGTGCAGGATGTGCCTCACGGCTCGGTGACCACGGTGTGGTACGATTCGCCCACGGTGGGTCGCTCGCGCCGCATGTGCATCTACACGCCGGCCGGCTATGATGGCCGCACCCGCTATCCGGTGCTGTATTTGCTTCACGGCAGCGGTGGCGACGAGACGGCATGGCTCGAGCAGGGGCGCGTGGCACAGGTGCTCGACAACCTCATCGCTGCCGGCAAGGCCAAGCCCATGATTGTGGTCATGCCCAATGGCCACATCGACACGCAGGCGGCGCCAGGCAGCACGGCGCAGGGTCTTGTCACGCCATCGTTCAAGCACGAGCACTGGATGGACGGCCTCTTTGAGGAAACCTTCCCCGACATCATGACCTATGTGGAAAAGCACTACCGCGTTGCCACCGGCAAGCGAGGTCGCGCCATTGCTGGTTTGTCGATGGGCGGTTTTCACTCGCTCTTCATCAGCGCCAACAATCCCGACACATTTGGCTATGTGGGGCTTTTCAGCGCCGCCACCACGCCTCGCGCCCAGCAGCACGGCGA
>CACWKM010000085.1 GCA_902761475.1 uncultured Bacteroidales bacterium | reverse complement strand
GCACTCCTGTGATTGCCGCAAAGGCGTTAGGTTTTGATGGCGTGCTCAACTACTATGCAGGGCGCAACGATGTGGCCGACCTCGACTTCGAGCATGCGTTCTGCGACTTCGTGAAGTGGAACCCGCTATTCTGCAAGCCCTATGTGGTGAATGCCGACCCCACCTTGGTGGAGCGCATTGGCCGCGACGACATGGTGCGCGGTTACACCATCTCGGCAGTGGGTTTCTATGGCCCGCAGGGTCGCGAAGTGCGTCTGCCGCTGGCCGAGCCTGAACTCAATCATCGCATCGAGCAGTTTGAGTATGCCGGCGGACACATCACCAACTATGAGATGGAGAGCGCCGCATTGCAGGGTCTGGGACTGTTGTTGGGCCACCGCACCATCACGATTTGCTCCATCATTGCCAATCGTGTGGCTACCGTTGCCAATCCCAACTACAAGACGGCCGTCAACGACCTCGTTGCCACCGTGCTCGAACGTCTGCTGGCCGACTGATAAGTTCAGAACGACCAACCACAAAAATCAATCCACCTCACACGCGATGTTGAGGTGGATTGATTTTTTGTAGGGGCTTTATAGGGTTGCCTCTTACCAGATGATTGCTCTCTGGTCGGGGTCGAGCCACATCTTCTCACCAGCCTTGATGCCGAATGCATCGAAGAAGGTGTCGATGTTGCGCAGCGTGGCGTTCACGCGGTTTCGGCCTATTGAGTGCGGGTCGCTCTTCGTCTGGTTGAAGATGGCCTCGTCGGTAGAGTTCTCGGCCCAAATGCGGCCATAACTCAGGTAAAAACGTTGTGCTGGCGTGAAGCCATCGATTTCCTTGCCTTCCTTGAATTGCTGCGTGGTGCGGAAAGCGTCGTACGAGATGCGCAGTCCGCCCTGGTCGGCGATGTTCTCGCCCAGCGTGAGGTGACCGTTGGCATGCTGGTCGCGCACCACCACGATGGCATCGAATTGCTCGGCCAGACGTTCGGCGGCGGCGTTGAAACGGTCGGCATCTTCCTTTGTCCACCAGTCCACCATGTTGCCCTGTGCGTCGAAGTTGCGGCCTTGGTCGTCAAATCCGTGCGTCATCTCGTGCCCAATCACCACGCCGATTGCGCCGTAGTTGGTGGCGTCGTCGGCATTCACATCGAAGAACGGCGGTTGCAGGATGGCGGCGGGGAAACAAATCTCATTAGAAGTGGGGTCGTAGTAAGCGTTGACGGTTTGTGGCGTCATGGCCCATTCGCTCTTGTCCGGAGCCTTGTGCCACTTGTTGAGGTTGCGACGCGTCTCGTAGAGCGCGGCGGCCTTGATGGGCCGCTGTAGTCGCGCCACTTGTCGGGATAACCAATCTTCACGGTGAATGAGTTGAGTTTCACCAGTGCGTTAATCTTCGTGCTGTCGCTCATCCAGGTAAGCCCGGCGATGTGTGCGGCGAGCGATTTGCGCAGGTTGGTGATGAGTGCCATCATCTTCTCCTTGCTGCCGTGCGAGAAATAGCGGTCCACATAGAGTTCGCCCACTGCCTCGCCGAGCAGTCCGTTGGGTATGCCGAGTGCGCGTTTCCAGCGCGGACGGCGCTCTTTTTGTCCGTTGAGCGTGCGGCCATAGAAGTCGAACGATGTCTCGCCGAACTCATCGCTCAGGTAGCCCGTGGCACCGGTGATGTATTCGCCAGTGACATAGTCGCGCACTTGCTGCTCGGTGAGGGTGGTCATGAGTTTATTGGCCACCTCCATCACGGCGGGCTCGGTGAGGATGACCCAGTCCATCTCGGGGAGTCCCATGAGAGTGAAGTATTGCTTCCAGTCGATAGCGGGGTAGTCCTTTTGGAGTTGCTCCACGGTGCGAATGTTGTAGAGTTTGTTGTAGTCACGAGCCTCGGCGCGTGGCATTTTGGCCTGTGCGAACTGGTACTCGATGTCGTAGATGGTTTTTGCTGCCTTCTTTGCGGCTGCTTTTTTGTAGCCGGCCAGTTCAAAAATCTTGATGAGATAGTTGCGGTAGGCCTCTTGAATTTTGCGGCTCTCGGCGTCGGTGTTGAGATAGTAGTCGCGGTCGGGCAGACCACTCGTTCCGGCGCTGAGCCACATCACGTTCATGTCGCTGTTTTTGAGGTCCACCTCCACACCGATGCCAAAGAATGGGTTGGCCACCTCCATGTGCTGGCGCGCGATGAAGGGGGTGAGGTCTTTCTTCTTAAATGCAGCGATGCGTTCCATCTCGGCCTTGAGCGGTGCGGCTCCCTCGCGGTTCAGCCGGTCGCTGTCCATGGCCATGTTGTAGAGGTCGGTAACCTTCTGGCCCACAGTGCCTCGCTCGTGCTTGGTCTTGGCGAGTTCGGTAAAGAGGTCGCGCAGTTGCTGGCGGTTCATCTCGGCCAAGTCGTCAAAAACGCCATAACTGGAATACTCGGGTTTGAGCGGATTGGCTTTGCGCCATCCACCACCGGCATACTCATAGAAGTCCTCGCCTGGCGCAACGCTCAGGTCCATGTCGGCGCGGTTCACACCAGCCGTGGGGGCGGTGGTCTCGGCGCTGGCAGTGAGTGTGGCGGCAAGCAGTGCTAATGTCATCATTGTCGTTTTCATTTAGAACAAATAATGCGGTTAGTGATATGTGTGAAGTAATGAAATGTGTCGTTACATTCGCCCCCCTTGAGCCTTAACGATGAAATTAGTGCGCAAGGGGGGGCGAGGTGTGTTGAAAGATGTGCGTGGCAGCCGAGCATGCGTGTTCGGCCCATTTATTCGCTGTCGAACTGTAGCGCGTTGCGGCTTGTGCTCTCGATGCGCTTGTTGCGCCAGCAACGCCGGCACAGTGCCACATACTTGTCGTCGCCGCCAATCTCCACTTGCGCACCGTCGGTGACGATGTTGCCGTGACGGTCGATGCGCGCATTGATGATGGTCTTTCGACCGCACGAGCAGGTGGACTTGATTTCGTCGATGGTGTCGGCCAACTCGAGTAGTCGTCGCGACCCCTCGAACAGGTGCGACTGGAAGTCGGTTCGCAAGCCGTAGCACACCACGTTCACGCCATAGTCGTCGACCACACGCGCGAGTTGGTCCACTTGTTGCTCCGAGAGGAACTGTGCCTCGTCGACGAGTATCCAGTCTTTTACCTGCTGCGTCTGCTCAAACAGGCGCTTGATGTAGTCGTAGAGGTCGGTTTCGGAATAAATCCATTCACATCTCCGCTCAATGCCAATGCGCGAGCGAATCACGTTGTCTTTCTCGCGATCGTCGATAATGGGCTTCATGCACAAGTATTTCATGCCCCGCTCCTCGAAGTTGTAGGCTTGAGTGAGCAGCAGGGCGGTCTTTGCCGAGCCCATGGTGCCATAGCGGAAGTAGAGTTTTCCCACTCCGTTCATAGTGATAAAAGTTTGTGCAGCAACTGTGCCGCAGCGCATCGGTTGCGCCTCGGTCGAGCAGTTGCCGTCACTCGTTGAGGTTGGTTACTCGTTCTTGGCGTCGGCCTCGCTCACACCAGCCAGTGCCGGGTCGATGAGGATGCGTCCGCAGTACTCGCACACGATGACGCGCTTGTGCATCTTGATTTCCATCTGTCGCTGAGCGGGAATGCGGTTGAAGCAACCACCGCAGGCGTTGCGCTGCACATACACGACGCCCAGGCCATTACGTGCGTTCTTGCGGATGCGCTTGAAGGCGGTGAGCAGGCGCGACTCGATTTTGTCTTCGAGTTTCTTGGCTTTCTCGCGCAATTTCTCCTCTTCTTGCTTGGTCTCGCTCACGATTTCGGTGAGTTCGGCCTTTTTCTCGTCAAGCACGTGCACCTTGTCGGCGAGTTGCTCGTTGACCACACTGATTTCGGCTTGAATGGCCTCGATTTTTCGTGCGGCCTCGTTCATCTTTTTCTCGGCCAACTCCACATTGAGTTTCTGATACTCAATCTCCTTGGTCAAGTATTCATACTCGCGATTGTTGCGCACGTTGTCCTGGTCTTGTGTGTACTTCTCGACCATGGCGATGGCGCGGTCGCGTGCATTTTGTTGAGCGGTGATTTCCTCCTTGAGGGCGGCAATCTCATCGTTGTAGTTGCTCATGCGAGTCTGCAGACCGGCGATGGTGTCCTCAAGGTCTTGCACCTCAAGGGGGAGGTCGCCACGAAGTTGCTTAATGCGGTCAACTTCGCTCAAGATGGTCTGTAAGTGATAAAGATTTTTCAGTCGTTCCTCTACGGGGAGTTCTTTTTCTTGTTTTGCCATAGTGTCTTTAGAAACAGCTCTACGGTGATTATAAATAATTTATCTGATTGTTCTCGTCGGTTGCAAAAGCAACTGCAAAGTTAGGACTTTTTTCTTGAATAATGTCATAAAAAAGTTCTTTTGTGTAGTGCTCGCTCTCATAATGCCCGATGTCGGCGAGGACGATGCGGTGATTGTTCTCGAGGAAATCGTGGTATCTCAGGTCGGCAGTGACGTAGACGTCGGCTCCCGCCTTGATGGCTTTGTCGATGAGAAAGCCTCCGGCTCCTCCGCACAGCGCGACTCGGCGCACTGTGCCGCTGGTGTCGCCCGCCACGCGCACGGCTCCCACCTCGAAGGTGGCCTTGAGTTTCTTGAGCCACTCGCTCATGGGTGTGGGCTCTACGTTTCCCACCACGCCGCAGCCCATCGAGGGCGAGGCTTGTGAGGTGGTGGCAGGCTCGGGCATGGGGTGGGGGTCGAGCACCTCAATCTGTGTCATGCCCAACTTGTGCGCCATGTGCCACGACACGCCAAGCGGCGTGTTGTCCATATTGGTGTGTGCGCTGTAGATGACCAGGTCATGCTTGATGGCTTGCTCCACCATGTCTTCGACCAGTGTGCGCCCGGCGATTTTCTTGAGCCCATGGAAAATGAGCGGGTGGTGCGAGATAATCATGTTCATGCCGCGCCGCACAGCCTCGGCGATGACCGCCGGCGTGACGTCGGTGCACAATAGCACGCCCGTCACCTCGGTGGTGTCGAGCCGTCCCACCTGCACCCCGCAATTGTCCCACTCCTCCTGATAGGACAGGGGAGCGTAGTGCTCAATCAAGAGGGCGATGTCGCGCGCTTTCATGGCAGTGGGCGGATGTCGAGATTCAACTCGTCGAGTTGCTTCTGGTCGATGGCGCTGGGTGCGTCGAGCATCACGTCGCGGCCGCTGTTGTTCTTGGGGAAGGCGATGCAGTCGCGAATGCTGTCGAGCCCAGCCATGATAGAAACGAAGCGGTCGAAGCCAAATGCCAGTCCACCATGAGGCGGCGCACCATACTTGAACGCATTGATGAGGAACCCGAACTGTGCCATGGCTTGCTCGGGGGTGAAGCCCAGGATGCGGAACATCTTCTCTTGCAGTTTGCCGTCATGGATACGCAGCGAGCCGCCGCCCACCTCCACGCCGTTGCACACGAAGTCGTAGGCCACGGCGCGCACGCGCTCGGGATGTTCGTCGAGCAGCGGAATGTCGTCGGGGTTAGGCATGGTGAACGGGTGGTGCGTGGCCATGAGTCGTTGCTCCTCGTCGCTCCACTCAAAGAGCGGGAAGTCGACAATCCAGAGGCACTCAAAGCGATTTTTGTCGCGCAGTCCGAGGCGCTCGCCCATTTCCAGGCGCAGTGCGCTGAGTTGTACGCGCGTCTTGTTGGCGTTGTCGCCGCTCAGGATGAGCACCAGGTCGCCGTCGTTGGCGCCCATGGCCTGCTTGAGTTGCTGCCACACCTCGGGAGCGTAGAACTTGTCGATGCTGCTCTTGACGGTGCCGTCGGCATTGAACTTCACATACACCATGCCCTTGGCTCCCACTTGTGGGCGCTTGACCCACTCAGTGAGTTGGTCGAGTTGCTTGCGGGTGTAGTCGGCGCAGCCTGGCACGCAGATGCCGCCAATGTAGGTGGCGTCGTTGAACACGCTGAAGGTGCCCGTGCCCTTGAGCACGTCCATGAGTTCGACAAAGGTCATGCCGAAGCGCAAGTCGGGTTTGTCGCTGCCATAGAGTCGCATGGCCTCGTGCCACGGCATCTGTTGCAACTTGGCGGGAAGTTCCACGCCGCGCACCTCTTTAAATAGGTGGCGAGCCAGGCCTTCAAACACCTCGATGACGTCCTCTTGGTCGACAAAACTCATCTCGCAGTCGATTTGCGTGAACTCCGGTTGACGGTCGGCGCGCAAATCCTCGTCGCGGAAGCACTTGGCAATCTGGAAATAGCGGTCAAAGCCAGCCACCATGAGCAACTGCTTGAGCGTTTGCGGGCTCTGCGGCAGGGCATAGAATTGACCCGGGTTCATGCGCGAGGGCACCACGAAGTCGCGTGCTCCCTCGGGCGTGGAGCCAATGAGGATTGGAGTCTCCACCTCGATAAACTGATGAGCATCGAGGAAGTTGCGGATGAGGATGGCCATATTGTGCCGGAGTTCCAGGTTGCGGCGCACACACTCGCGACGCAAGTCGAGATAGCGGTACTTCATGCGCAGGTCGTCGCCACCGTCGGTGTTCTCCTCGATGGTGAACGGTGGGGTGGCGCTTTCGCCAATCACGTTGAGTTCGGTTGCGATGATTTCAATGTCGCCCGTGGGCATGGCGGCATTCTTGCTCTCGCGCTCTGCCACCGTGCCTTGCACCTGCACGACAAATTCGCGCCCCAGGTGGTTGGCCTTCTCGCACAACTCGGCGTTGTTCTCGTTGTTAAACACGATTTGCGTAATGCCATAACGGTCGCGCAGGTCGACAAACGTCATGCCACCCATCTTGCGGGTGCGTTGCACCCATCCAGCGAGAGTGACCACTGAGCCAGCATCGGCCAGTCGCAACTCTCCACATGTCTTTGTCCGGTACATAAATAAAGAAAAAAAGTCGATATTATCAGTGATAGTTATTGTCTTGATGAGCCAAGCGTGGCGTGTGGCCACTCGTTGACTTCCAAACTACAAAGTTACAACATTCTTGTTACATGAGTTCGTTAAAGGCGATAAAAAAACGAAAAATTGTGTGCAAGTGTTTGCCGAGCCGAAAAAAAACACTAATTTTGCACCGCTTTAGCACTCGCATGGGTGTTTTAAGGCCTTCGGGGTGTAGCGCAGTCCGGTTAGCGCGCCTGCTTTGGGAGCAGGAGGTCCCTGGTTCGAATCCAGGTACCCCGACAAAGTTGGAATGGCGCTGAATTTCAAGCAATTAAGGCTTGTTTTCAGCGTTATTTTCTTGAAAAACGGCTTAAATCTCCTAAAAAAACTAAAACGCACCATTTTTCATCCTTTTTCCCTCTATTGGTTTGCCTTGTACATACAAGACTCTGTCTCGACACGGAACGCCGAGATGAGTGCTGATAGTTGGTTGGTATCAATCATAATGCTTTTGCGATTTTACACCGCAAAAGTAGATTGATACAGTGGCTCTGCAAAAGACAAAAAAGCCCACCCGAAGGTGAGCCATATAACATTAACAAATCAAGTGTGTTATTTTTCTAGATCTGCTGCTACCCAAATTACCCAATCGTCAAGATTATCTGACAATAATGCGGGCAATGGAAGCGTGATGCGTACATCCGGTTGAATTCCTGTTTCATCAATGCCATTATTGGGCAGACGACATGAACGTGTGGTCGGGATTGCAAGTGTTCCTTTGCCATTGGGAAGTTCTGCTGCCGGGCGCACATTAGAAAAATCAAGGCACCCCATTGTATTATCACGTCCATAGATGGTTGCCCTATCACTTGTGGCTTGAATTTCAAGCACCATTTGCTCGCCCGAGCTCATCACATATTTGTCAATGATAACTGCAGCCTTAATCGGTTTCTCATAGATAGAGTCATATTCAATCGATGTCAAGCTATCCCCGAACAACACGAAAGAGCCGTTAGCACTTTCACGGCATTTTTCCAAACGCGACTCCAACCATTCTGGCTTCCCATTCATCTGTGAAAGTTGCTCAAAAGCATCACGATTTGCAATAGTGTTTAAAAATTCAGCCCCCTCAGTCACGCCGGGATGGTCATATAAGAGTTTGAGATATGGTTTGTAAAATTGATCTTGGCCCCCGGAGTTGCCTCTTAAATCAATGATTAGATTTGCGCAACCCGATTGTTGATATAGTTCAATGCTTTCCTCAATCCATTCCATATTCGGGTCATTACCCCGACATGATGGAAACCGAATCAGGAAAGTTTTATCGGTCACCTTGCACGCCACTTTCTTTGGCTTGTAATCCATGGTCAGATGATCGGTAAGTTGTTTGCGAGCCGGTAGATACTGCTGGCTCATGTTGTACCCGTTATTAAACATGTAAAGGTGATTATCGGCAAACCAAGCGACATATTCTGCCGCGGCATCAGCGCCTTCACGTTTTCCTAATTCCACCTGATTTCTTAGGTCGGCTTTATGCGCCTTATAGCATGAATCGTTGTCATTTGCCACTTTAGAGGAAAAGCCAGCATAGTTTTCCTCAACTTGTTGCACAACCAAGTCAAAGTCCTCAAGATGTTGATTAACAGATAATTCTTGAGCAAAAATGCCCATGGTTACCAAAAGAGCTGATATGATTGTGATGTATCTCATTGTTAGTTGTTTTCGTTGTCGGTTTTGTTGTGTTGCAGATAGAAAATCTCTTTTTGCTGCTCAATCTCACGCCTGAGCACTTCTTCTGATGGCAGATAGGTGAGATATTTGGCGGCATAGAGCTGCTTGTTTTCATGCAATACCGAATATTGGGCAATGTCTTTACTTGTGTCGGCGCAAATCAACAAGCCGATGGTTGGATTGTCGCCTTCGGTACGCTTCAGGTCATCAAACATTCGCACATACATATCCATCTGTCCGACATCTTGATGCGTTACTTTCTTTCCACATTGTAGAATACCAAGTCAACAAAGAAATCGCCGGCATCGGTACTGATGTGGTATTGTTCAGCCATGAATGCAAATCCACGGCCCATTTCAAGCAAGAAGTCTTTCAAGTGGCGGATAATGGCTTTCTCAAGTTCGGTTTCGGTGAATGATGCAGTAGACGGAAGTTGCAGAAACTCCGCCACAACAGGGTCTTTGAGAAAACCTTGCGGCTCATCGCGTAGTGTTTCTGTGAGTTGGAGCATTTCGTTAACAACGGCTTCTTTCTTGGGGGATTGCAATAGGCGGTGGTAGTATTGAGAACCCACGTTGCGAGCAAGAGTGCGCACGCTCCACGATTCGGCTGAGGCTTCTCTGATATACCAATATCGTGCGTCATCATCTGCTACCGACAGCAGTGTGCGGTAATGTGACCATGACAGATTTGGTACACGCGTGTACCAAATCTCCAAATCACTGAAACTCAGATACAATTGGCGATAATTGCGCAGGTCTCTCGCTGTAAATCCCTTAGAAAACTCAGCAGACAATTCATTGGCAAGCATTGCGATTAGCCTGCTCCCATATTCGGCCCGGCGTTGACCATGTTGTTCTTCCTCAACAATTCGTTTGCCTATAAGCCAATAGGTGCGAATTGCCACCGTATTAACCTTATCGTAGGCTTCACGCAATCCGCGCTCCACAATCAGCTTGACATCATCAACTAATTGCGTGGGTAGCACTTGGTTGTCTTGCACCTTTATGATGCTCTTTTTGTCTTCCATATAATGCAAAGGTAAGACATTTTTCTCAAACAGAGCCGTTTTGTGCCCGATTATTTACTTTTGTGCGAAATCGCTCAAAATGCCAGTGAATGTGGCCCCGATATTATCCTCGAAAAATTCTTTAATCCTCATCACCGAAGCGTAATACTTTCGGCTGAACCACTTGCGGCGTTGCCGACGTTGACTCCGTCTTCCTCGGTCGCGACTCGGCATAGCGCGAGCAAGCTCGCCTCTGCTCTCGCTGCTCCCTCGGTTCGTTCTGCCGATGTCGCCGCTATTGCCACGGGGGTGTCGCAAGCGCGCCCCCGGCTACGCCTCGGCAGAGGTGTGAGCAAGCTCCCTCTCTGCGCTCAACTTGCAAGGCGAAAACGTACCGAAGCTGCTTGTCACTTAAATCTTCCCATTTGGTGGGAAGTTTGAGGTCGATAGTTATTTTGTCTTGTTGCATAAAAAAGCGGTTATCGTACCTGCAAAAGTACGGTAACCGCCTCTATGCGTAAAAGACAAAACTTTATTTGTTCTCAATAATAGACAATACAATATCCATCCAATTAGGGTAAAGATAAAATACCTCTACTTCTTTCTTTCTCTGATTTACAATGTTAATGAATTCATCATAAATACTGGCATTTACTTGAAGATAATTGCCGCCGCCTAAATAAATAGGACACCATTCTTTATCCTTGTTGTCGGAACCGAATATTCCATATTCAACTGTTTTAAGAGGCGGACACACTTCTTCAATATGTTCATGCAATATTTCCTCATTAAAATGAGCACAAAAAACTACACCTAATCTATTTATAATGTACACTGTACATTTTTCTCCCATTGAGCCTGCGCCAGAGAAAGAGAATGCAACCACATCTTGGTTGATGTATTCTTTATAATTTGAGTCTGTCAGAGTTATTACATCCATAATTGCATTTATTTATGTGCAAAGATACAAAACTATTTTAGATACTTGTACTTTTAGAAGAAATATCCGTGATAATTCTTTTTGTTCTCAAAAATGGGTGGCTCGAATAGTTTGTAGGTTCGTGAACTGCGGAACTCAGGGAACTGCTCATCATGCTTTCGCATGAAGTCCACGATGTCGCGCAGCGACTGGATGTTGAGCGTGTTTCCCTGCAACGCACTGACGATTACAGAGCGT
>CACWKM010000084.1 GCA_902761475.1 uncultured Bacteroidales bacterium | reverse complement strand
TGGTATCTCAAGGCTGCCGAGCAGGGCGACAGCGATGCTCAATACAACTTAGGTCTAATCTTTGGTGAAGCTGTGTCATCATTTTATATAGGAGACGAACAGGCGGCGTTACTTTGGCTACAAAAAGCTGCCGAACAAGGTCATTTTCGGGCTAAAGAAAAAATAGAACTTTGGTTTGATTGATAATCATGTACATATAGGTTGGTTCAGCGACGGCTACCATAAGCCTGCCGATGTGTGGCGAGCTGTCAGAGAGGCTGGCATTGACGAAGTAGTTGTGTCGAGCACCTCGACGTGCGCCGAAAAATACAAACTCGTGGTGCGCGAGATGCGTGAACTCATACGATTGGGCGGACCAAAGATTCACCCAGTGCTGTGGCTCACGCCACGCATGATGCGCACATGGGGATTGTGCTTTATGCTTCGCTCAAAGGTGAAGTGGCAAGGTGTGAAGATGCATTGGTTTGCCCATCGTGAATGGCGCGGCAATCGCAAATTGACTCAACAAGCCATTGATGTGGCAAGGGAACTCGATGTCCCCATGTTGCTTCATACGGGTGTTGATAAATGTTGTGAGGCAAGAGTTTTTGAACCATTGTGTTTGGATAATTCTGATGTGACATTTATCCTGGCTCATGGCCGCCCACTTGAGCAAACAACGCAAGTGCTGTCGCATTGCCCAAACACAATGGTTGATACTGCATTTATGCCAACTGATGATGTGACGACTTTGGTCAACAATGGCTTAGCTGAGCGCATCGTCTTCGGTTCTGATGCTCCAATCAATCAGTTGTTTTTCAAGAAAGAAATGACAACGGAATATTTAAAGCGTCAAATTACTGAACTGAAAACGATTTTATCCTCTGACGACTTTAATGCGATAATGCATCGTTGTCCTTATAAAAAATGATTGACTTATGGCATACGAGTTTACAGCAAGTAGGGTGTCGGGCAACGGGAATGCGGTATTCCCCGACAAGATTATAATTGATGATGAGTATGTGATCTACCGCAAGTCGCGGGTGATTGGCCGCAAGGACATCAAGATCCGCCACGAAGCGATTGGATGCGTGACGCTCAACAAACATCTGCTGTTTGCCGACATCATCATCGAGACGCGCGGTGGCCAAGTTATTACCGCTCGCGGCTTCACCCGAAACGACGCCGAGGAAATAGCTTCACTGATTGGCTAAAGATAAGGTTGCAACATCCATCCCTATTTATGTGCATTCTTTTGTTTGTATAGGGTAGGTGTGGATTCTGGGGACAAGATTGGCTCGCATGCGTTTCGTGCATCTTGGGCGCTCCTGCGAGGGCGTTGCCAATTGAGCAACCGATTGCTAACGCAATCATTCGCTTGTTTCATTATGGCAAATCGCTCAAACAAGTTTGCCTCTGTGGAGAGGACAAGATTCACTCGCTTCGCGCATCATGTGCGCTCCCGCGGGGGCGCTGCCAATTGAGCAACCGATTGCTTCGCAATCATCTGGTTGTTTCATTCTGGCAAATCACTCAAACAAGTTTGCCTCTCCGCCATAATGAAACAACCGGCCGCTATTGCGGTCGGTTGCTCAATTGGCGGAGAGGACAAGATTCGAACTTGCGGTAGGGTTACCCCTACGGCAGTTTAGCAAACTGCTGGTTTCAGCCACTCACCCACCTCTCCAGTGCTAATGATTGTGCTGAATTTTTTCGTTAGCGACTGCAAATTTAGGACATTTTTTTGAATCGGCAAGCGGTTAGGGGCAAAAAAGTGCTGTTTTTTTGTTTTTTCGCTGCCAAGGGGCGGTCGCCGTGCCCATTTTTTGTAACTTTGCAGCCGCTATGGGCCAACCGATGCCTACATATCACATTGAGACGCTGGGCTGCAAACTCAATTTCTCGGAGAGCGCCACGATGGGCAAACTCCTTGAGGATGCCGGCTACCGCCGCGCCACGGCTGGCGAGGAGGCTACGGTGTGCGTGGTGAACACGTGCAGCGTGACCGACCTTGCCGACCGCAAGTGCCGCCAGCACATCCGTGCGCTGCTGCGACGCCATCCGGGCACCGTGATGGTGGTCACGGGATGCTACGCCCAACTCAAAGCCGCGGAGATTGCCGCCATGGAGGGCGTGGACATCGTGCTCGGCAGCGAGCAGAAACTCGACGTGGTGTCGCACGTGGAGTCGTTTGTGCGCACCCGGCTCCCGCAGATGGAGGTGACGCGCACCATGGACATGCGGCGCTTCGTGCCCTCGTGCGAGCGCGGCGACCGCACGCGCTACTGGCTCAAGGTGCAGGACGGCTGCGACTACTACTGCAGTTACTGCACCATCCCCATGGCGCGCGGACGCAGCCGCAGCGGCACCATCGCCAGCCTGGTGGAGCAGGCACGCGAGGTGGCACGCGAGGGAGGACGCGAAATCGTGCTCACGGGGGTGAACATCGGCGACTTCGGCAAGAACACCGGCGAGCGGCTGCTCGACTTGGTGCGCGCGCTCGACGAGGTGGACGGCATCGCACGCTATCGCATCTCGTCGATAGAGCCCGACCTGCTGAGCGACGAGTTGATAGACTTCTGCGCCGGCTCGCGCGCTTTCATGCCCCACTTCCACATCCCGCTGCAGAGCGGCAGCAACGCCGTGCTGCGCCTCATGCGCCGCCACTACGACCGCGAACTCTTTGCCGCAAAGGTGGAGCGCTGCCGCGCCGCCATGCCGCACTGCTTCATCGGTGTGGACGTGATGGTGGGCACGCGCGGCGAGACCGACGAACTCTTTGACGAGAGTTACCGCTTTGTGGCCTCGCTGCCGCTGCAACACCTGCACGTGTTCCCCTACAGCGAGCGTCCGGGCACCGTGGCGTTGCGCATCCCGCATGTGGTGCCGCAAGCGGTGAAGAACGAGCGCGCAGCGGCCATGATAGCCCTGAGCGACGAGAAACAACGCGCCTGGGTGCAGAGTTACCTGGGCACCTGTCGTCCCGTGTTGCTCGAGCAGCCCCATGGCGACAAGCCCATGATGGGCTTCACCGACAACTACATCCGCGTGGCGGTGCCCTGCGATCCGCGTCTGGTCAACCGCGTGGTCACGGCGCGCCTCGACACCCTTAACCCCGACATGAGCGTGAACGCCACCGTGGTCACGCCGCCTCAAGAGCCATGAACAAAGTAGCAGTCATCATCCTCAACTGGAACGGAGCCTCGCTGCTGAGGCGCTATCTGCCCAGCGTGGTGGCCAACACGCCGCCCGAACTGGCCACCGTGGTGGTGGCCGACAACGGGAGCACCGACGACAGCCTGGACGTGCTGCGCAACGAGTTTCCGGGCGTAGAGGTCATCGTGCTCGACAAGAACTACGGCTTTGCCGAGGGCTACAACCGCGCCATTGCTGCCGTGGACAGCCCCCTCACCGTGCTGCTCAACAGCGACGTGCGCACCCCCGCGGGGTGGCTCGAGCCGCTGGTGGACTACATGGATGCCCATCCGCACGTGGGTGCCGCGCAGCCCAAACTGCTGCACGACGGCGAGCCGCAGGGACGCGAGGTGTTTGAATATGCCGGCGCGGCGGGCGGCTATCTCGACTGCCACGGCTATCCCTATTGCCGCGGCCGCGTGTTTGACGCCGTGGAAGAGGACCACGGGCAGTACGACGGCGAGGCGCAACCCATTTTCTGGGCCAGTGGAGCGTGTCTGATGGTGCGCACGGCGGTCTATCGCGACGTGGGAGGCCTCGACACCGCCTTCTTTGCCCACATGGAGGAAATAGACCTGTGTTGGCGCATCCAACTCGCGGGCCACGCCATCGCCATGGTGCCCACGAGCCGCGTCTATCACCTGGGCGGCGCGAGTCTGCCGCAGGGCAATCCGCGCAAGACCTACCTGAACTTCCGCAACAACCTGCTCATGCTGCACAAGAACCTTCCCGCCGCCGAGGGCAAGCGTTTCCTCGTCGTGCGCCGTCTCATGGACACGCTGGCCATCGTCATGGCCGTGCTCAAGTGGCACTGGGGCGACGCGCGCGCCATCGTGAGGGCACACCGCGACTTCAGGCGCATGCGTGACAACTACCAGCCCACCGCTACCATCAACTTGCTGCAGCAGTCGCCGCAAGGGCGCATCAACATCGTCACCGCCTACTACCTGCGTCGGCGACAACGCTACACCGACTTGGGCCTATAAACCCGTCGGCAAAAATCGGCAAAAATCGGCAAAAAAACCGCAAACTCTTGCATGGGTGGCCGCAAATGGCTAACTTCGTGGTGTGACACCGTCAACGGGTGCACGCCACCACCATGAATGCCATCACATTACCCCCCCGCAGCGACGGCCAACCAGCCATCGTGCTCCAGAGCAGCCGCCAAATCACCATCATCGGTGCCAATGGTGCCGGCAAGTCGCGTTTTTGCAACCAACTGGTCAAGTCGTTGGGCAACAAAGCCTTCCGCATCTCGGCACTGCGCGCCATGTTCCCCCAAGACGTGGCACGCCAGGACATTTTGCCTGGCAGCATCGACGACCGGTTTGAGCGACTCAACGCCCTCTCGCCGCAAGTCAAGAACACGTCGGTCAACGAGTTTGACCGCCTCACCTACGTCATGCTCATCGACGAGTTCCACGACTTGATGAACTACAAGGCGCATCTGCTCATGAACGAGCCCATCGAGTTCCCCAAGACGAAACTCGACACCGTGGTGCGCGTGTGGCAGGAGGTGTTTCCGCGCAACAAGGTGCTCCGCGAGAATGGCAGGCTGCTGTTCAGCACCGAGGGTCACGACGACACCTACTCGGCGCTGCGACTGAGCGACGGCGAGAAAGCCGTGCTCTACTACATCGGCGCCGTGCTCTATGCCATGCCCGATGCCGCGATTATCGTCGACGACCCCGAGGTGTTCATCCACAGTTCCATCATGCGCACACTGTGGAACGTCATCGAGGAAATGCGCCCCGACTGCACCTTCATCTACAACACGCACGACGTGGACTTCGCCTCGTCGCGCGTCGATAACCAATGCGTGTGGGTCAAGTCGTTCGACCCCGAGCACCTCACCTGGGACTACGAGGTGATGCCGTCGAGCCAGGACCTCGACGATGCGCTCTACTACGAGTTGCTGGGCAGCCGCAAGCCCGTGCTCTTCCTCGAGGGCGACGAGACACACAGCCTCGACGGGCGACTCTACCCGCTCATCTTCACCGACCACACCGTGAAGCCGCTGGGAAGTTGCAACCGCGTGATAGAGGCCGTGCGCTCGTTCAACGCGCTCAACGGACTCCACCACCTCGACAGTTGGGGCATCGTGGACAGGGACCGCCGGTCGCTGCAAGAGGTGGACTACCTGCGCAAGAAGAAGATTCTCGTGCCCGAAGTCGCCGAGGTGGAGAACCTGTTCCTGCTCGAGGGTGTCATCAAGGCTGTGGCGGCACATCGCCACAAAAAGCCCGACGAAGTGTTTGCCAAGGTGCGCCACAGCATCGAGGCCATGTTTAGCCACGACGTGAAGATACAAGCGCTGGAACATGTGCGACACATGGTCAAGCACGAGGCCGAGATGAGGGTCGACCGCAAGTTCACTAACATCACCGCCCTCGAAGACCATTTGGTGGACTTGGTCAAGGAAATCAATCCGCGCGCCGCCTACGAGGCGCGATGCCGCGATTTCAGGCGATACGTGGCGCAGCACGACTACAACGCCATCTTGCGCGTCTACAACCAAAAGCAGATGCTGGGCAACAGCAACGTGGCGGCACTGTGCGGCTTGCAACGCAAGGAGGACTACATCAAGTGCGTGCTCACCATTCTCAAGGGACGCTCGCCCGAGGCACAACAGATTAGAGAAACCATACGCGCCTGCTTCGAGGTGGACAAACTCGGCTTCGACTCGCAGATATAACCTCACGCTATCACTCACACACCACCATGCGCCATCACATCATCACCCTGCTTGCCGCGGTGAGCATCGCCCTCGCCGCCATCGCTCAGTCGTCAAGCCACCAATATGTGACAGTCGTGGCTGAGCCCGACCACGCCGACTGGACCTACCGCACCGGCGAGGACGTTCACTTCACCGCCTACGCCATCAAGGAGAATGTGCGGATGAAGAACACCGAAATCACCTACACCTACGGCCCCGACAAACTCGACGCCGTGGGCAGCGGCACGGTGAAGACCGACGACCAGGGCATGGCGCACTTCGTGGTGCCAGGAGCCAAGCAACCGGGGTTCACGAGCGTGCGCGTGAAGGTGAGCCTCGACGGACGCACCTACTCCTCGATGACCAACGTGGCCTTCGACCCCTACTCCATCCAGCCCACCACCACCATGCCGTCCGACTTTGAGCAGTTCTGGCACGAGACGCTCAGCAAGGCTGCGCAAGTGCCCATGACGCCCCTGTTGCGCCACAACGAGCAGGAGAGCAACGACCGCGTGGACGTGTACTACGTGCGCCTGCAATCCTACCGCCGCGGCAACTACGTCTACGGCGTGCTCACCGTGCCCAAGAAGCCCGGGCGCAAGCCAGCCATCCTGAGGCTGCCAGGAGCCGCCGTGCGCACGTTCCACGGACCCAACGAACTCGCCTACGAGGGATTTGTCGTGCTCGAAGTGGGCGTGCACGGCATCCCGGTGGACCAAGATCCGGAGATTTACAGCCAACTCGAGAACGGCGCACTGGCCAATTACACCACACAGGGCATCGACCACCGCGACACCTATTACTACCGCCGCTCCATCGTGGGCTGCGTGCGCGCCGTGGACTACCTGTGCACGCGCGACGACGTGGACAGCACGCGCATTGCCACCTACGGCGGCAGCCAGGGAGGCATGCTCTCCATCATGACGGCCGCACTGAGTCCACACGTGAGCGCACTGTTTGCCTATTTCCCCGCATTTTGCGACCTCACGGGCTACTACCACGGCCGCGGCGCGGGATGGCCGCACCTGTTCCGCAACCCCGACGAACCCAATTTGCAGGCACGCATGGACGTGTCGCGCTACTACGACACGGTGAACTTCGCCCGCCTGCTGCGCGTGCCGGGATTCTATGCTTGGGGATTCAACGACCCCGCCTGCTGCCCCACATCCACCTTCAGCGCCTACAACGTCATCACCGCCCCCAAGCAACTGCTCGTGGGACGCGACACGGGCCACTGGCTCTATCCCTGGCAAGTGGACGCCGCCCTCGCCTGGCTCAAAGCACAACTAAAAATCGATTGATTTTTGAGGGCGTTATCGCGGACATGCCACGGCATGTCCCTACACAACGACGGTGAAATCCCACCACAACCTGTAGGGACGTGACATGTCACGTCCGGAACCGCTCGACGCTGCGCAATCGCTAAGGTTAAGCCCGTTAGGGCTAGTCAGAATTTAGGCAGGGGTGGAGCGCAGCGGAACCCCTGTGAATGTCGCAATAAATCAAACCATTAGCCCCCTTGGGGGCGGCAGACGAGTGCGCAATTGTCCCTCTTCGAGGCACGATTTGGTGTGGCGGTGCCGTCTCCCCAGGTTTCGTCCCTCTACGAGGCACTCACCTGGGGTTTGATTCACTTGCGGCTCTCCGAGCCACTTGCGCCTTCGGCGCTGACCGTGAGGATGTTATCGGCAACATTTCGCCCGGAGGGCGACCTCTGATTAACCCCCAGTGGGACAGGCTGTCCCACTGGGGGATATCGTGCAATAGTGAAAACGTCGCCTGCGGCGACCCCCTCGG
>CACWKM010000083.1 GCA_902761475.1 uncultured Bacteroidales bacterium | reverse complement strand
CGATGTTCAAGCGCACGCTCAACACCGCCACGTTGCCCGATGGCTACAAACTCTACCGCAAGTTGCTCTCGGGGGCACAAGACAAGAGCATCGTCGTCGTTGCCATAGGCTTTGCCACCACGCTGTCGCAACTCATGCAGTCGGGTGCCGACGAGTTTTCGCCCTTGAGCGGCACCGAACTGCTGGAAAAGAAGGTAAAGTCCATCTACATCCAGTCGGGCCGCTTTGAGGCTGGCGACAGCCTGTGCGGATACAACATGCGCGCCGCATCCAAGCAGTCGGCCGTGTTCTACGACCGTTTGCCCAAGAATGTGGACCTCATCATGTCGCCCAGTAACATAGGCGATGGCATGAACTATGTGCCCGCCGATGTGCTCAGCGACCTGTCCACCACCGAGTTGAACCCCATCAAGGCCGTGTATACCAACTACACTTGCGACACTGGCCAACGCATGTGGGACACCAACTGCCTGGTGCAGGCCGTGCTCGGCGACAAGGAGTATAACCTGTCGCCTCGCGGATGGGTCACCTTTGTCGATAAGGGCGAGAATTCCCTCATGCTGTTCAAGGAGGACACCAAGGGCAATGCTCGCTATCAGTTGCCCGGCGACTCCTACTTCAATGAGCAGAAACTCATGGACATCCGTCGTCACACCCGCAACCACAACCACTATTCGCCGTTCACCATCGAGGCTCCGCAGCCGCAGGTGATTGGCGAAGATGCTGTGAACTGGGCTCGTCCGCGCGTGGGACAACTCATCGACAAGTACCTGGGCAGTGCGGGCAACAAACTCGACCCTGACAATGTGCGCTTGATGTTGCGCCCCATCGGCTATGTGGGCGCCAACGCCAAGGACTATGCTGGCGTGGTGCAGATGCTTTGCGACACCATCTATTCGGTGATGCTGAATCGTGCCGTGAGCCAGGGCAAGAAAGACCTTGTCATCGTCACCGGTCCTCCTGCCAGCGGCAAGAGCACTGCCGTGCGCCAACTCAATCTGGGCAAGGCCGGCCTCGTGGTGGATGCCGCCCTCACTGGCCCCAACCAACTCGAGAATGCCATCGAGAAGGGCAAGCGCATGGGCATGGAGAAAGTGACTGTGGTGATGGTGTATAACGACTTGCTCACCTGCCACAAGAACGATGTGAGCCGTGGCAAGGATAGTTACCGCTACACGGGTGTGGACCGCCTCATTGAATCGTTCCGCGACAACGCTGGCCAGTTGCAACGTGTGCAACAGGCCTATCCCGACGTGGAACTCATTCCCATCGACTGCTCGGGCAACCAGGGTGTGGTGCGCGTGAGCCTGGCCGATGCCGCCAAGTGGAACTACAACGTGAGCGAGGAGGAAATCCACACGTTGCTGTCCTATGTGTTGCAAGAAATCCAGGATGGCGAACTTCGCGGCATGGACATTCCCGCCGCCGTGGGCCGCATCAACTCGGTGCCTGGCATCGGCGTGACGAACATGGAGTTGGCTCGCCAACTGACTCGCAAGGTGTTTGAGGTGCGCAAGGAGATGCGCTAATCCTCCATCTTGTTCCCACAAAAAACCTCGAGGGCGCAATGGCATTGACTGGCCACTGCGCCCTCGGTGTTTTTTCGCCGCAAGGGGCTATGCTTGGCGGTTGCGGTGATAACTGCGATAGTTGTCGGGCTCGATGTCGATGTCGGGCTCGGCGAGCGCGCCCTCATGGGGCAGGGCAAAGCGCAGATACTTGATGGTGAGTCCCCGCTCGAGCCACTGGCGCTCGTAGTAGGTCTTGATGTCGAGGATGTCGTCGGCAAGCCCCGAGGCATAGAGGTCGTCGGTGTCCACTTCCACCGGCAAGGCATTGGTGGTGACCAGCGCATGGGTGTAGGTGTAGAGGAAGGGGCTGTCGGTCTTGAGGTGCACGAGGCCGCCGTCGCGCAACACGTGGCGATAGCGCTCCAGAAAGCGTGTGCTCGTAAGCCGTTTGCTGGCCTTCTTCATTTGCGGGTCGGGGAAGGTAATCCAAATCTCACTCACCTCGCCGGGCGCAAACATGCGGTCGATGAGTTCGATGCTTGTGCGCAAAAAGGCCACGTTGGTGAGGCCCAACGCCGTGACTTGTCGCGCGCCGGTCCACATGCGGGAACCCTTGATGTCGATGCCCACATAGTTCTTCTCGGGGAAACGCTGGCCCAGTCCCACCGCATATTCGCCCTTGCCACAACCCAGTTCCAGCACGATGGGGTGGTCGTTGTGGAAGTAGAGTTCGTTCCATCGTCCGCGCATGGGGCACATGCCGGTGGCCACAGTGGAGTAGGGGAACTGGAACACGCAGTCCATCTGCTCCATCTCGGCAAATTTCTTGAGTTTGTTCTTGCCCATGAAGTGTGTTTTGCTGTTTCGGAGTAATGTGATTACTTCACCACCACTTTGTGCGAGCGGTCATCGATGCGCACCACATAGATGCCTCCGTCGAGTGCCCAAGTGTTGTGGTCGGCAGCCACCTCCACCTCTCGCGATGTGCCGTTCATGGCCACGATGAGTGCCGTGGTGGCATGGTCGCTCACGATGTGCAAGGTACCCGTTGTGGCAAACACGCTCACGGCCTGTGCCTCCACCTCGTCGATGCCGGTCGTGTTGTTCACGAGGGCTTGAGTGGGTGCGGCATAGTAACTCTGGCAATCGGCGGTGGCCATCACGGTGTTGTAGACCTTGATGACATTGTCGGTGTGCGTGTTGAGGCGCTTGTCGGCGCGCACGGTGATGTTCACGATTTCTCCGCCATTGCCTGCAAAGGGATGTTGACGCATCGAGTAGGCGATGAGGCGCACATGGTTGTCGCCGTCGGTGGTCATCACCCACTTGTGGTCGGCAGCACGCTTGCTGGGTTGGGGCGTGCTTCCCTCGATGGTGAGGCCTGCGGGCAACTCAATGTCGCACTGCATGGCGGTGTAGGGACGCGTGTTGTCGAGGTGCAGCGCGATGGTGCGCGTCTGTCCCGGGGCGATGGTCAGGTCGTCGAGACGCATGGCGTCGGCGGTGTTGGGCGGTGTGACCATGGGGGCAAAACTCAAGCCGGCGAGGATGTTCACCACCTCGCTCAAGTCGGCAGCGGAGACAACGCCATCATTGTTCACGTCGTCACGTCCCTCATAGACGCTGCGTTCGGGCGGCAGACCAGCCAGCACGTTCACGATGCAACTGATGTCGGTTGCCGAGACGACTCCATCGCCATTCACATCGCCCTTGATGGCCGGCGGAGCAAGCATGAATTCCTTCCATTGTTCGGCAGCCATGTAGTCCTCGGCGGTGCCATTGGGCACCGAGAGCAGGACCACGCTCTGGTCGATGCCTTCCCACACGTCCTCGCCCAGTTGGGGCACCTCGCTAGCGCGCGAAGTGAGTTTCTGCAAGGCGGTGGTTCCCGCCATAGCGCGTGTGCCGATGTAGGTCACGGTGGAAGGCAGGATGATTCTGACGGCGTGGTCGAGGTTATAGAGTGCATAGTCGCCTATTTGCTTTGTGGCGTTCGGGATGAGGTCGCTCTGTGTGAGCATGTTGCTGCCAGCGAAGGTGTAGGCTGGCACCTCTTCCACCTTGCTGCCCAGTCGCACCGCATTGAGGGCGGGCAAATAGAGCATGGTGGCGCGCCCCATGTCGGCGAGGTTGGCTGGGAAGGTGACCTGCTCGAGCACATTGTTGCCCACGAGCACATAGTCGCCCAGTTCGATGAGACGGGTGCATGCGCTCCAGTCGAGTGTGGTGAGTGCCGTTCCCGCCAGTGCCTTCGTTCCCACGCTTTCTATGGCATTGCCCAGGTGCAGTTCGGCCAGTTGCGGGCAGTCGAGAAACGCTCGTTGCCCCACCACGCGCAGTGCTGCCTGCGAGGCTACCGTGACGCTTTGCAGCGCGGCGCAGTGCGCCCACGCTCCATTGCCAATGGTGAGCAGCGATGCCGGCAATTCCACGGCTTGGAGTTCGTTGCAAGCGCTGAACGCATAATCACCAATGTGCTGGAGCCCCTCCACGAGGGTGATCTGGCTCACCGCAGTGCTGGCAAATGCCGCCTCCTCGATGCTCGTCAACGTGCTGGGCAGCGTGACCTGCGTGAGGTGCGTGCCCATGAACGCGAAGGCCGGAATGGCATCGGCTGGCGATTCGGGCAGGCCGGTGGAACGCGTTTCGCGGTTCAGGAAGGCCTCGATGCGCACGTCGCTCAAGTCAAGTTCGGTCAGTTCGGTCAGTTCCGAGGCGATGAAGCGAAAATCGCGGGCATCGATGGTGCCGGTGAGCGTGAGCGAGGTGATGGATGTGTCGTCGATGAGGGTGCTCAATTGGCCGCTCGTGGTGGTTACCTCGGCGGCAAGAGTTCCCATGACAGTTATGAGGCTCAATAGGGTGGTGAGAATGCGTGGCATATCGTTTGTTTGCTTAGTGAAGTGCATACATAGTTTAATTTAGCAAAAGTACTCAAAAAATGCCAAATACTAAAAACTTCGCCTGTATTTTCTTCTTAACCTCTTTTCCATATGACCGAAAAGTAGTAAATTTGTATCGTAAAAACTAACCATGACAACCGAGGGCTGCCCTTGCACGCATTTTGGGGGGCCACTCTTGAAAATAGTAGTAATTTAAGATATCTTTTTAATACATGGAAAGCCGATTGATGACTCCCTGGGTGGAGGCGTTAAAGCGTGAGCATGTCAAGCCGCTGGCCGCTGTTGTGTGGCCTGGCGACGAGTCCACCTTGCATGCCGTGAGGGCTGCTGTGGAGGCTGGACTCATCGAGGCGGTGATGATAGGCTGCCGCGAACAGGTGGAGCGGGAATTTGCCGACCTCCTTGCCAGCGGCAAGGTGAGCATTGTTGATGCCGACGATTCGGCGCAAGCCTCGGCCATTGCGGTGAGGCTCGCCAGGGAAGGACGTGCCCGCTTAATCATGAAAGGACTTGTCAACACCGATGTGTTGCTCAAGGCAGTCCTCAACAAGGAAGAGGGCATCCTGGAGCCGGGGCGTGTGCTCACTCACATCGCGATAGCCGACATTCCTTGCCGCGACAAGTTGCTGTTTTTCACCGATGCTGCTGTGTTGCCCTATCCCACTGAGGCTCAGCGCGAGCAACAGTTGGCATGCGTGCTGGATGTGTGCCGCGCCATGGGCCTCGCGCGTCCTCGTGTCGCGCTCATCCATTGCACCGAGAAGGTCAATGAACGCCATTTCCCCTTCACGGCCCACTATCGCGAGTTGGCGCAGCGCGCCCAGGCGGGCGAGTGGGGCGACTGTGTGGTTGATGGCCCCTTCGACGTGAAGACGTCGTGCGACGCTCACGCCGCTGCCGTGAAAGGCATTTCCAGCGAACTCAATGGCAGTGCCGACGCACTGATTTTCCCCGACATAGAGAGCGGTAACGTGTTCTACAAGACCATCACCCTCTTTGCCGGCGCCACCACGGCGGGCTTGTTGTGCGGCACACGGGTGCCGGTAGTGGTGCCCTCGCGTGGCGACGACATGGCCACAAAGTTTTACAGCATTGCCGCGGCATGCCGTGTGGCAATGGGCTAATTGACAGAATCTTTCTTAAAAACAAAACCTATACAGATGCAAATCCTCGTTATAAATCCTGGGTCAATCACCACAAAAATTGCGGTTTATCACGACGAGACACCGCTATTCACCAAAACGCTGACGCATAGCCGTGCCGAGTTGTCACAGTTTGCCGATGTGATAGAGCAACGTGATTTTCGCCGCAATCTCATTTTAGACCAGTTGCGCGCCAATGACTTTGAACCCCGCTTTGACGCGGTGATAGCCCGTGGTAGCCTGGCAAAGGCGGTGGAGAGCGGCGTGTTTGAGGTCAATGCCAAGATGACCGAGGACGCCTGCACTGCATTTGACAAGCACGCCTGCGATTTGGGCTGTGTCATCGCCCGTGAGATAGCCGATATGAATCCCGGCACATTGTGTCTGACAGCCGACCCTGGTAGTGTGGATGAGATGAATGACTATGCGCACATCACCGGTTCGCCCATGCTACCCAAGCATTGCATCTGGCATGCGCTCAACCAGCGTGCCATCGCGCGTCGCTATGCCCGCGAGCACGGCACCACCTACGAGCAACTCAACCTGCTCATCTGCCACATGGGTGGCGGCATCTCCATCGCGGCTCACGACCATGGTCGCGCTGTGGACGTGAACAACGCCCTCAACGGCGACGGTCCTTTCTCGCCGGAGCGTGCGGGCACGTTGCCTGCCGGACAGTTGATAGACTTGTGCTTCAGCGGCAGGTATTCGCGCGAGGAATTGCAGCAGCGCGTGGCGGGTCGAGCCGGCATGAGCGCGCACCTGGGCATCAACGACTTGCGTGAGGCGTTGAAGCGCATCGACGAGGGCGACGACCATGCGCGCCTCATCGTCAACGCGATGATTTATCACACCGCCAAGCACATTGCCGCTCTGAGCGCCGTGCTGCGCGGCAAAGTCGATGCCATCCTGCTCACCGGAGGCATGGCACACTCCGACTACATGGTGTCGCGCCTCAAGGAGTACCTGTCGTGGTTAGCACCCATCGCCGTCTATCCTGGCGAGAACGAGATGCTCGCCCTCGCGCAGAACGCCCTGGCGGTGCTCAACGGCGAGATTTCTCCCAAGACCTACGAATAGTAGCGCGTCGTCCTCGCAATAGAATACAAACGAAACGCCCTGCCTCTGGTGTGGAAGGCAGGGCGTTTCGTTGCGTTGTGCGCTCGTGTCAACGGATGGCGACTTTTGCCGATTTGTTGCCCACGTTCACGGCATAGATGCCGGTGGCAAGGGGCACCTCGTTGCGGCCGGGTTGCAGTTCCACCTCAATCCACGCTCCATTCATGCTCACCAATTGTGCGGTGGCAGCCTCGGGAGCGTCGATGATGAGTTTGCCCTGTGCGGCAAAGATGTGGAAGTCGCTCGTGGTGATGTCGTTCACACCGGTCGGGTCGGCGATGGTGGCCATCGAGGGATGTCCCACATAACTCTCAATCTCGTCGGTGACCAGCAGCAACTCGTCGATGCCAATCGTTGCTCCGCTTTCCACGTCGTCGGTGGCACGCAGCGAGAGATAAACTACGGGCTCATCTCCCTCGAGCAGGTTGTCGATGTTGTTGCTATAGAGCATCACGCGAGCCGTGCCATTGTTGTGCATCATGCTGTAGACACCATGTTGCGGTGCACGTTCGCCCACGGTGGTGAGTTCGTTATCGAGCACGACACCGTTGGGCAGCGTCAGGTCGAACTGCAGGGCGGTGTAGGGGCGCGAATCTTTCAGGCGCAGCGCCACGCGAGCCGTGCCAGTGGCATCAAACAGCACGTTGTCCATCTCAAGTGCATCCTCGGTGGCAATGCCATAGGGTGCGCCACCACGCTCGGTGACATGAAATTCCGCAATCAACTCTTGAGAACAGCGGAAATCGCAGGGAGCACAGTGACATGGAACGGAAAAAGCCACTATCTCCTGGCCAATTGGGTATTGGTAGGAGAAGCCGTGGCTCTCGCCATGCGAACGGCTAAACAAGAGTCCTCGTAGGGGAGAAATATGTATGGCAGATATGTCGAAAATATTGAGAAATGGCTTCTTACAGACACCCCGGTAGGGTGGAAATAGTAAGAGTTTTCATGGCGGCAATAGAATCAGCAAGTTTTCATAACTAATCAGCGCACAACCGAATGGCTGTGCGCTATTTTTTCATTATAATA
>CACWKM010000082.1:2647-10353 GCA_902761475.1 uncultured Bacteroidales bacterium | reverse complement strand
CACGGGTTGGTCGTCGGGGGTCTCGAGCGTCCACACTTTCACTTGCTTGCCGGCGGCGTGGATTTCATCGATGAGGCCGGCATTCAAGCCGTGATAGTAGAAGTTGAACGACTGCACGAAACTGTATTTTTCCATGCTGAAAGTCCCTATCGACCCAAAGTTGATGCACAGCGGCAGGCCGGGCAGTTTGCACACGAGTAGTTTCTCGAGTGGCTGATTGGGCGCCAGGCGGTGCATGTTGAACAGTACGTCGTCGTTGAACGACTGCACCACGACCCAGTTGGCGGCATTGTGGCGCGCGATGGCGTCCACGAGTTTCTCTTCGATGCCTTGATAGATGTTTCCCGTGCGTTTAATCTCAATGAGCATGCGGCATCGCCCGTTCACCAGTTGCATGGTCTCGTCGAGCGTGGGCAGATGCTGGTCGGTGACGTTTCCGTTGTCGTCCACCACGTGCAGCGCTTGTGCCTGCGCCAGCGTCATGCCGTCGATGCGCCCATGTCCGTCGGTGGTGCGGTCCACCTTCTCGTCGTGGCACACCAGCAGTTGGCCGTCGGAGGTGAGGTGAATGTCCACTTCCACCATGTCGGCACCAGCGTTGATGCCTGCTTCGAGGGCTGCGAGCGTGTTTTCGGGAGCCAGCGATGCGCCACCGCGGTGTCCCACGATGAGGCGGCCAGCAAGTAGCGACTTGTCCATGCCACGGCCCATGAAAAATGCCGGCACGAAGGCGCTGCCCAGGTAGAGCAATAAAGCGGCGAGTACTATCAAGATGATTGTGGTCATTTTTTTCATGCGATTGTGAAATGGTGATGATGATTATACTTTAGCATTAAATAAGTGCCGCATGAGAATGCGCACCGTTTGCGCGAACCACGAGAACACGTCGTGCGATTTCGCCGCTTGATTGATGGCCTCGCGGGAAAAATCGTCGACCGACCGCTCGTGCAACAGCGACAGGATGAGGAATTTCCCGAACTTGTGCGTGAGCAGGTCGGCCAGTTTCTCGCCGCTGGGGCTATAGTTGAGAATGTTGTCGCGATAGGTCTCCACGCCTGGGAATTTGAGTCCGGAAATCTCGGCTCTCACAAACATGTCCACCTCGGCTGGGAAATAGTTCTTTGCTGTGGAGAGCACGTTGGCCACGGCGCTCACGAGGGGCATGGTGTAGATGCCTTTGCGGTCATTGCATTTGATGGCGTCGAATTGCTGCACCTTGTCGTTGCTGTCAAGGAGTTGCATGATGTATTTGAGCAGGCCAAGTCCTGTGTTGATGAGGCCGGAGTCGGCAATGGCCTCGCTGATGTTTTCGATGATGTGATAGAGCAGTTCCTTGTCGTGGTTTTCCACCGCCTCGTCGATGAGCCGGTAAATCATGGGCACAGGTTTGTCGTGGCTTTCATGAGGTGTGCCATCGCCCGTGAACGCCGTGTAGGCCACGGCATACCATGTGAGGAGATTGCGTTTGTATAGTCCCTGGGGATTGGCCTGGTGGCTATAGCGCGCCTTGAACAGCCCTCGGCATCTTCTCGTCCAGTCCTCGCTCTCGCGCTCGTAGATGGCAAGCAGTCCATCGTTTGGCTCGCTGGAATGTATCTGCACTTGCATGAGTGAGTAGAGCAGTGACATCTGTGTGTAGTCGAACCACTCATTCTTGCGATAGGTCTCGCTAAAGAGCGTGTCTATCATTGGTTTCAGCCATTGCCAGTTGTTGGTGCCCACCACGATGAACAGTCGCTCCAGTACGAAGTAACTGAATGAGTCGCCTGTGGTGTAGGCATCGTAGATGTCGGGCAGCAGATTGTCGATTGTCGACAATTCGCTTTGTCGCTCGGGGTCGTTGGCGTCACGCTTGCCGTAGCGCTCGAAGAAATCGATGTGGGCAATGCAGTCTTTGATGCGTTCGCGGCACCATTTTCCCGCGGGGGCGGTAGCGGCAATCACGTCGTCGTTCCAGTAGCCTTGGTATTCGATTGCATTGTTCACATAGTCGTTTTGGAACGTGATTTGGTGACGCATGACAGGTTGGAGCACCGGCAATACCAGTCGCATGGCCCTGAAGTTCCACGTGAAGTGAGCCGCCAGCGACCTCATGGCATCGAGCAGCGTGCTCACTGGCGGTATCGTGCCCGCATCAAGTCCTTTGTAAATGGCAACTTGGCGGTCAATAATTAGCAGCACGCATAGCCTTGTGGCCGATTCGGTGCCAAAGCGCAACCGCTTTTTCAACCCTACGCCCACGATGCTGTGGTTGTGCAGAATGCCGTAGATGTGCTGGACGATGCGCCAGGTGAGATTCGTGTGCAGCGGTGTGCCGCCCGAGGTGTGACGTTGATTAGAGAGGTAGTAGGCACTTTTGCAGGTGTTCTCGCGTGTGTCGAGTAAGTTGTTGGTCATCAGCAACCACAACAACTGCCACACGTCGTGCTTGTAGAGGTCTTCGTTGAAGTAGTCGGTGAGCAACATGCCGTTCACCACGCTCACGGTGGCCATGTTGCGCAGTCGCAGAATCGGGGTCAAGATGGTGGTGAGTTGCCGATGTTCGGCAATGACCTTGTCGAGGTCTATTTCCTCTTCTTCGCCTTTGTGCTTCCCTTTTTTCTTGCTCTTGCCTTTGGCCAAAATGCTGTTGAGTTCATTGAGCCGCTTGATGTGGTTGTCGCTTTCGCCGGGTGCATAGTCAATCATTCGCTGCATGAGGTCGCACAGCGGTTGCTCAAAGTTTTCGCGCACCAGCGTGTCGATGGTTTCGGTGATGAGGCTCATCACGCGATAGTCTTGACTCCAATCGGTGACCAGTTGCATGATGGTGGCGGGGTCGCGATGCCGCATGAAGTCGATGATGAGCGCATGGCGCATGGCGCCGAGCCACACCACGTTCACCGCATCGTGCTGGAGCGCGTCGACGAAGACGCTGGCCGCGATGGGGGCATCGTCATGGCCGTGCTTCGAGGCAAACCGCCGTCCCAGGACATACTCCAAGAATCGTTCGTAGACAAACTGTACGTAGGTGACCGCCTCTCCGTCGCGTTCCTTGGTACTCTCGCGCAACACGGGTCGTTCGGCCTTGCTGAGCAACTCGGCATAGGCGATGGAGATGCCGTCGTCCTTGAGCATGATGGTGGCCAACCGTCCCAGCGGGCTGTCGTGGGGAGCGCGCCTGATATCGTTAAGGGCGATGCCGTCCATGGGCACGCCATGCAGGTAACTGTCGAGGATGATGTCGGTCATCGTGTCGATAACCTGCGCTTGTCGCTTCCCGGCATAGGAGTTGGCGATGTCACTCATCATTTTGTTGAACAAGGCCACCGAGGTGTAGTCGGTCATGGACTTGGTGAGTTGCAGGCCCTGATAGTCGGTGCACACATATTTTAAGATGAGCGGGTCTTTCAGGCGAATGGCGATGCTTCGCTCCAACTGGTCGAAATCGGTTTGCATCTGGAACAGTTGGCGATAGATGTCATAGGCCTGGCGTGTCTCGTCATCGGTAAATCCGTTCACCGTGGATTGCTGCTGGTCGTCGACAGTGTGGAGATATGGTGCGTTGTTGTCAATAAATGGCAACACCTCGTTTTTCCAAGTGTAGGTGCGGCAAGTGATGAGCACGCGGAACTGCTTGAAGCCTTGAGCGGCAAAAAGTTGCTCGATGGCTTTGAACAGCATGAGTGGTCCGCTGGCCGTGATGCCCTCGTCGTCGCTGCCCTTGGTCACCGAATCGTGTGTTGAGGCGTAGCGCAAACACTCGTTGAGGGCATCGACAAACACATAGACGTGCTCGCCGTGTTCACTGGCTTTGTTGTCGACGAGAGAAAGGAACCGCATGATGTCCTTCTTGGGATTGAGTTCAAACGTCTCCTTGAGGAAGAGGTCGAGTGGCTGTGCGGTGAAGTCGGCGGCGTTGAAAATGAGCACCGCCTGGTCGTTGTGCACGCACTCTTCGCTCCAGTGGCACAACTGGTTGGTTTTTCCCTGCCCGGCTTCGCCCACGAGCGGAAACAGCAGTGCGTCGCTCTGCCAGAAGCCGTGTAGCAGTTGGGTGAGCCCTTGCCGCTCCACGAAGAGTTCCTGGTTGTATTTCTTCTCCTTGTAGACCTGCGCCAGGAAGCGTGCCGTCTCGGCGTGCATGAGTTGCTTAATCTCGCTCCAATTCAGGTCGTGGGCAATGTCGAACGAGGGCAACACGCGTTGCATGGTGCTGTCGAAGTCGCCGTTGAGGGCGTCGGTCACCAGCATGTCGGCATTCTCGTGGCTCGATACGCATTGCATCTTGTCGGTGGGCAGCAGCGACTGGAACACGAATGGAGCATCCAGTGCGCCGTAGTGCACCAGAGGGTACAAGTCCAGGTGCTGGCGCTCGTTGCCGGCTCCGTCCATGGCCAGCACATAATGGCCGCCGTGGTTCTCGGGCACTGCGCCACACAAGGGCCGCAGGGCCTGGAGCAGTAGTTGAATGTATACGTCGAGTTTGGCGATGGCTTGCTGGCTCATGGCTTGCGACAACGCCATGCCGTGCCCGCGGTATTGATTTCGGATTTTCACCACGTCGGGCGCTCCTCCCGTTCCCTGTAAAAGGCACACCCTCTTGCGTCCGTGGAGTAGCGTGGTGGCCAGTGATGCCACTAATGGGTGGTCGGGGAGTGTGGTGTGCGCCACGCGCAACAGGGGCGTGAACAGTTCGTTGACCCACACGCCGAAGGAGCACGGGCGCTTGGTGTCGATGGTGTGGATGTGCGCGCGCAGGGTGGTGGCTGCGTCGTCGTGCGCGAGGCCATCGTGCGCGAGCAGCATAAAAAGCACATGGCTGGTGTACATCACGCTCATCTCGGCGAAGTCAAGCAGATGAGTGAGCGCATCGCGGTAATGGCCGGCTTCGTCTTGCTCTATCGCCTTCTCAAGGGGCTGGCGCAGCGAGAAGGGGAGGGCGGCTATTTCGTAGGGGAAGGGCTGCATGATTACTTTCGTTTGTTCCAGACATAGAAGAGTACAGCGACAAGCGCGATGGCCATGGTGATGCCCATGCGAGGATGCTCGCCCGAGAGCACGTCAATGGTGTCGCAAGTGGCACTGGCAACGGTCAGAATGGCCAAGATGATGGTGAGCCGGTCGTTCTTTTGCTCCTCGCGTTCGCTTTTGCGACCATCAATGACCGTGTGCAGTAATTCCATTTTCTCGTTGATTTCGTTGAAGTGCGTCTTCACGGCCAATCGCTCGGCGCAGAAGGCGTAGAACTCGTTGTGCTGGGTGAAGTCGGAAATGTCGGTAAAATAGGTGGTCACCTTGAGCGTGGTGAGACGTTCCACCATTTGTTGCAGCATGGCCAGCGAGCGGTCTTCGTGATTCAACTCAATGGCGGTGAGTTCTTGCGTCATGCGCAGCAACGTGTAGCGTTGCAGCAGGGTCATCACATAAATCCACAGATAGCGCTTACAGAAGGCTGTTTTGCCAAAATTCAGCAAGTGGTTGCTACCCTGTTTGGGGTCATCGTCGGCCGCGGTGGTCATGGTCATCATGGCACCGCCTTGCACGGTCACGCCCACCTGAATGTTGTTGAAGGTGTGCAGGGTGTAGCCGTCGGCGATGTCGCAGCGCACGTCGTAGTTGTTGTTTTCCACACGGAAGATGCGCGCAAAGTTCTTTCGGCTTTCTTTGCCGGCTTCGCTGCTATCGGTGCGATAGTAGGTGAAGACGTGCAGTCGCGACTCGTTGAAGCGATGATAGGCGCCGTCAAAGTCTGCCAGGAGCCATTCTGTGAGTTGCGGTAGCGTCCATCCGGCATCGTCGCCCGAGATGGCTTGCGCCGTTTGGACGTAATCCTCCACCTGGCGGGGGTGCGCCTTGTCCATGTCGAGCGCCGGAACGCACAGGGGGGCTTGGCGGTCGATTTTGTGAATGGCATAGTTAAAATCCATGAGGTGCTCCACCGTCATGTGGGTTGGAGCCATCTGGAAGGTGAGCAGTAACATCCCCATGCCCGAGTAGGTGTTCACGAGCAGTTTGGGGGAGAGCAACTCGGCCTCTTTGTTGACCCATGCGAAGTCGATGGACTTATTCCCCAGGGGCCACCGCTCGCGTAAGAGTTTGCGAAACGTGCTCACACGCTGTTTGAGTGTGTCGTCGTCGGCGTTGGCCCGCACGGTGAAGATGTCGAAGTTTTGTGCGCGATGGGCAATGCGCTCGCGATTGGCGCTGCAAGCGCCGGCTTGCATCCAGTCTTGAATGTGGCTATAGAGCACGTCGTTCTCCACCTTGATTTCGGCGGGAGTCCACATGCTGTTCTCGTCCCGTTGCCATCGTGCAGTGTCGATAGAAAAGGGCATCATCATCACGGAGTATGATTCTTTCAGTAGCATAGCGTGGTGTGTGAGGAGGTGGTCGGTGTTATGGCTGGGGTCGTGAGCGTGCCGCGCAGGCGGCGCACACGCCACGAATGATGTATTCGGTCTCGTGCGGCTGGAAGCCCGTGGGGAGCATGACAGGCGGGATGGGGACTTGCTCGAGGCAGAAGGTGCGGTGG
This sequence comes from uncultured Bacteroidales bacterium, assembly GCA_902761475.1. GTDB lineage: Bacteria > Bacteroidota > Bacteroidia > Bacteroidales > Muribaculaceae > Sodaliphilus. Next base: position 3,839 of record CACWKM010000082.1, on the reverse strand, counting down.
CACACGTCGCAGGTGAGGTGCACGTGGCCCATGCACTGCCGCGTGTCGTCGACGTGGCACACGCAATACTTTTGTTTGCCCGACCCGTCGTCGATGTGGTGCAGCAGATGTGCCTCGGTGAGCGTGACGAGCGTACGGAACAGCGTGGAGCGGTCCACCGTGGGCAAGAGCGACTCGAGGTCGGCGAGGGTGAATGCCCCGCGACACTCGTTGCGCAGCGTGCGCCACACAAGCAAGCGCACCGCGGTAATGCGGACGCCAGCCTGTTCGAGCGCTTGTTCGTCGCCCATTATTTTTGCGTCATTCTTCACATTGGCAAAGATAATGAAAAAACATGGAATCACCGCAAAAACACCCCACTAATGTTGTCGCGTGGTGTGCAAGGCGCGTGTGGCATTGAGTGTGGCGAGGATGGTCACGCCCACGTCGGCAAACACCGCCATCCACATGGTTGCCAATCCCAGTGCTGCCAGCACCAGCACCGCCACCTTGATGCCGATGGCCATCACGACGTTTTGCCTTGCGATGGCGATGGTGCGGCGTGCGATGGCGATGGCTGTGGCCACCTTAGAGGGCTTGTCGTCCATGATGACCACGTCGGCTGCCTCGATGGCGGCATCGCTGCCGAGTGCCCCCATGGCGATGCCCACCGTGGCGCGGGCCAGCAGCGGAGCATCGTTGATGCCATCGCCCACGGCAGCCACAGCGCCCTTGTCGTCGTCGCCGATAAGTCGCTCCACATGCGCCAATTTGTCGGCGGGGAGCAATTCGCAATGTGTCTCGTCGATGCCCAGCGACTGGGCCACTTTTTCGCCCACCTCGTGGCGGTCGCCAGTGAGCATGACAATGCGTCGCAGCCCCAACCGGTGGAGTTCGTCCACAGCCTGTTGGCTGTCGGCCTTCACTTGGTCGTTGATGACGATGTGTCCGGCATAGTCGCCGTCGATGGCCATGTGGATAATCGTTCCCACATGGTGGCAAGGCCGCCATGTAGCCCCCAGCGTTTCCATGAGTTTCGCGTTGCCCACGCCCACCGTGTGACCTTCGACCTGGGCTGTCACGCCCTGTCCGGCGATTTCGGTCACCTCGCCCACCTGGCAGGTGTCGTCGCCGGCGGCGGGAAATGCCGCCCTGAGCGCTGCGGCAATGGGGTGGGTGGAGTGATGCTCCACATGCGCGGCGAGGTGAAGAA
>CACWKM010000082.1:0-2635 GCA_902761475.1 uncultured Bacteroidales bacterium | reverse complement strand
GCCTCGACGGCAAACTCGCCCTGCGTGATGGTGCCCGTCTTGTCCATCACCACGCTAGTGACATGCGCCAGCGCGTCCATGAAGTTGGCGCCCTTCACCAGGATGCCCTCGCGCGAGGCGCCGCCCAGTCCGCCAAAGAAGGTGAGCGGCACGCTGATGACCAGCGCGCACGGGCACGAGATGACGAGGAACATGAGCGCGCGATAGAGCCATGTGGTGAAGTTGGCGGCAAAATCACCGCTCACCAGCGGCGGCAAAATCGCCAGCGCCACGGCGGCGATGACCACCACCGGCGTGTAGACGCGGGCAAAACGTGCGATAAAGGTCTCGCTGCGTGACTTGTTGGTCTGCGCTTCTTCCACCAGATGGATGATGCGGTTCACCGTGCTGTCGGCATATCGCCGCGTGGCACGCAGGTGAAGCAATCCTGTGAGGTTGATGCACCCCGCCGCCACGTCGTCGCCCACACTCACCTCGATGGGCATGCTCTCGCCGGTGAGGGCCACGGTGTTGAGCGAAGATTGTCCGTTGTCGACAACTCCGTCGATGGGCACCCGCTCTCCTGGCTTCACCACGATGATGTCGCCCAGCGCCACGTCGCCCGGTGCCACCTCTGCCTCGGTGCCGTTGCGCAACACGTGCGCCACGTCGGGCCGCAGGTTCACCAGGTGCGCGATGCTCTTGCGGCTGCGCCCCTCGGCATACCCCTCAAAGAGTTCGCCAATCTCGAAAAAGAGCATCACCGCCACCGCCTCCACCATTTCGTGCTCCGCACCAGGCATGAAGCCGATGACCAGCGCGCCAATCGTGGCAAGCGACATGAGGAAGTGCTCGTTGAACACCTCGCCGTGCATGATGCCATGGGCGGCCTCGCGCAGTGTGCCGTGGCCCACAAGCAGGTAGGGAACGAGATAGATGAGGAGAAGCCAACCCGTGGAGAGTTGAAAATGCCGCTCGATGAGCACGGCGGCGATGAGCAGGACCACAGTGAGCCCGATAATGAGCAATGAGCCGTGCTCGTGCCCGTGCTCGTGCTCGTGCCCATGCTCATGCTCATGATGATGTTCGTGTTGATGTGCCATAATTGTCGGTCTTTTTAAATTCTGCCGCAAAATTATGACAAAGTTTTTGCAACTGGATTGCAAAGTGTTTTTTCAGACAAGCAGCGCCGCTTGCCGTGCGCTGGTGGGTGTGAGCGCCAAGCGGTGTGGGGTAGTGGGCGGCGCGATGACAAATCGTCCGCGCATGGCGTGTCGCTGGCCCAGCGCGGCCGCCACCATGCCCATGGTGTGGCGCAGGTTCAACTCTACGCAGGGGTTGATGCTCGTGCCGCCCGTGGACGTGCGATAGAGTATCATGTCCGCTCCCAGCGGGCCGGCATAGTGCGGGGCGACAAGCGTCGTGAGGGTCTGGCGTAGCGCTTCCACCACCTCGTCGAGAGCGGGGTAGCGGGCGGCGATGAGGGCGTGGAGCGTGGCGGCGGCATCGACAAGGCCGCCCGCATACTGGTTGTGGGCATCGACGTCGAACACCGAGTAGCCCACGACGCGGCACTCGCCATCACGGCATTCAAACTCCACGGCGCAGTCCATGGTGCGGTCGAGGGCGGTCTCGCACAGCACGCTGCCCTGTCGGCGCAACACGCCACCGCACCACTGCACGAACTCGCGCGCCGGCTGGTGCTCCACGCGATAGATGCCGCGTCCGCTTCCCGACCACGGCGCTTTCACATAACAACGCGGATTGTCGTCGACAAAGCGCATCACTTGCTGCATGGTGACGCATTCCACGGGTCGAGGCCACAGTTGTGTGCCCAGGAGCGACATGAGTTGCCGGTGCACGGCGATGGTGGTCCGGCGGTGGGCCAATTGCCGCAGAGCGTCGAGCAGGGCTATGTCGGGGAGGTTTTGCTCCGTTGCTCCCATTCGCAGCAAGTCGCGGCGGGTGGCATGGCTCCAACCCCATGGGTGGAAAATGCAGTTGTCGAGAAGTGGCAATTGGGCGGGCGTGATGAGTTCCACATCGATGCCGTGTCGTGCGGGCCACGAGCGGTCGCAGTCGTCGGTCACAAGCACCATCGCTCCAGCGGGCGCCAGCCAGCACGGCAGCAGTTGCAGGGCGTGCTGCAGTTCGGCGGCAAACCGCGGCGGCGTGTAGTTGTCGGTGCCGTCGGCAAGGGAGAGGTCGCTTGCGGGGTTGAACCAATAGATGTGGCGCGTGGTGTCCATGAGGTGCCTAAAATCAATGAATTGTTGCGAAAATAGTGCGATGTGGCGGGCTCAGCAAATCTTTAACACACATTAACTGACATGGGCGGGTGAAAATAAATCGTGCGAAAGATACCGCCGATTGCGAATAAATGATTAACTTTGCACCACAAAACAAACCAAGCAAAAAATCGCGACGCATGAAAGCAAACTTATATAACGAAGTGGAAGAGGTGGTTGAACCTATTGATGAGCACAAACTGGCAGTTGCCCAAGAGAAGCCCGAGAAGATTGAGCTTCCGTTTGTTTGCGGCATGAAAGGTCACATGGGTTGGGGTGATTATGCCGGGGGCGGCGGCGGCGATCAGCTCTGCGCCGCAAGAGGAGCAGGAGTTATGTCCGTCCGGATTTTTTTTTCCGCAGTTTTT
>CACWKM010000081.1 GCA_902761475.1 uncultured Bacteroidales bacterium | reverse complement strand
AAGGTGGTAAATATAAAATAATCAGCACTCTCGGACAAGGTGGGTTTGGTATAACCTACCTTGCAGAGCAGACTATGTTGGAACGCAAGGTCGCAATCAAAGAGTTCTTTATGAAGGAACTCTGCGAGCGTGATGTTGAGGGTCGTCTCCTCGTCGCGCATCCTCACGAGATAACCGGTGCCGTTGCGCACGATGTCCACGCTCAACACGGGTGTGTCGAAATAGTCGTTCTCATGGAAGCAGTGCAGGCGGAAAAACTTGGTCACGTCGAGCCGCAGCGCCACCAGCGCCGGATTCTTGAGTGCGAAACCACGCTCTTGCTTGAAGGCCATGTATTGCACGGCGATGTGCGTCATGTCGTTGAGGTCGTTGTGGCCGAACTCGTCGAGCGGCTCCATCATGCCGGGTTCCACAATGCCGTGGGCACGCGTGGTCCACTGGCTGGTGTCGTCGCCGCGCGTGAGGTAGGCGAAATAGAGCCAATAGTTGCTGTCGTTGACCAGCACGGGGAAGAAAGTGGTGGTGTTGAGGTGTTTGATTTCGCGAGGCTGGTAGGCCAGCACGATGTTGAGTCGCTCGCCCTCGGCCGTCTCCTGGTAGGGAGGCAGCGGTGCCTTGGGCTCGGGTTTGGGAGCCGGCTCGTCGGGCTTGACGGGGCGATAACTCAGGTCGAGTTTGCGCTCAAACGTGGCGGCCTTGTTGCCCGCCTCGCCCACTACCACGACTTCGCGTGCCAGCGCGGGGCGCTCAAAGCCGTCCTCGTCTTCCACATAGACCGTGTTGCCCACGATGCGCGACACGCGTCCGCCGCCCACATCGTTCAAAAATCGCACTATATCATTGACTTTTACCATCTTGGTTCTAATATATTAGGTCATGAAGTTTAAATAGTTCAATGGCGTTATCCTCGGTGGCTTGCTCCACCTGTTGCAGGCTCACGCCCAGGTGTTGTGCCACACATTGTGCCACGTGTGTCACAAATGCGCTCTCGTTGCGCTTGCCGCGGTGTGGCACGGGGGCCAGATAGGGCGAGTCGGTCTCGAGCAGCAAGCGGTCGAGGCCCACGACGGGCAAGATGAGCGGCACCTCGCTGCGCTTGAAGGTGACGATGCCGTTCACCCCGAAGTAGAAGTCGCCGCGCTGTCGCACCCGTTCCACGTCGTCCACCGACCCCGTGAAACTGTGGAAGACACCTCGCGGCGGCGGGCATCCCAGGTTGTCGAGCACCCACAGACACTCGTCGAGGCCGTCGCGGCAGTGCATGATGAACGGCAGGTCCATGTCCACGCACCATCGCAGTTGTTCGTGGAGCGCCTCCACCTGCTGGTCGCGATAGGTCTTGTCCCAATAGAGGTCGATGCCTATTTCTCCCACTGCCACCACGGGGTGAGCGGCGAGCAACGCCCTCACTTGCCGCAGCCCGTCGCGCCACTGGTCGTTGACGTCCTCGGGGTGCAGCCCCAGCGCCATCGACACCAATCCTGGCCAGCGTTGGCACATCTGCACCAGTCGCGGTGCGCAGTCGGCATTTTCGCCCGGTAGCACGATGTGGCGCACGCCAGCGGCCCGCGCACGCTCCATCACGTCGTCGCGGTCGGCGTCAAAGGCTTCGCTGTAGAGGTGGCTGTGGCTGTCTATCATGGTGCTAACTCATGCGGTGCAAGAGGTTGTCGACGAGCCGCTCGAAGCCCTTGCGGTGCTCCTCGTCCATGTCGATGAGGCTCAGTTGCGTCTTTACGTCGGCGGCGAGGGTGGCCATGCGTTGCTCGAGTTGCTGGCGCAGCCCCAACCGCTCGTAGATGGCCGTCACGGCGGGCACCTTCATGTTGCGCAGTGCCTCCTCGTCGTGAATCCAGCGGCGCAACTCAAGGGCGTCGTCGCCCTGGGCCTGCTGAATGGCGTCGATGAGCAAAAAGGTCTTCTTGTTGTTCATGATGTCGCCGCCAATCTCCTTGCCAAAGGTGGCTGGGTCGCCCCACACGTCGAGCAGGTCGTCCTGCATCTGGAACATGAGCCCCAGTTGCTCGCCCACCTTGTAGAAACGCTCGCAAGTGTCGTGCGGCGCTCCGGCGATGAGGGCACCCATCTCGCAGGCGCATCCCAGCAGTACCGAGGTCTTGAGGCGTATCATCTCGAGGTATTCCTCGGCGCTCACGTCGTCGCGGTGCTCGAAGTCCATGTCCCACTGCTGGCCCTCGTAGATTTCCATGGCGGTGCGGTTGAAGAGTTCCATCACTTGCTGTGCGCACTGGCTGGGTGCTTGCGCGATGTGTTGTGCGGCCATGGTGAGCATGGCGTCGCCGCTCAAGATGGCCACGTTGTCGTTCCATCGGCGGTGTACGGTGGGCTGTCCGCGACGCACGTCGGCGCGGTCCATCACGTCATCGTGCAGCAAGGTGAAGTTGTGAAACAACTCCAGCCCCACTGCGGGCAGGATGGCTCGCTCCACGTCGCCGCCCAGGGCTTCGCAGGCCATGAGCACCAGTTGCGGACGCAGTCGCTTGCCGCCCAGCGGCGGCAGAGCGCCTCGGCGCCGACGATCTGCCCGGTGCTGAAGTCGACCTGCGGCTGGTACCAGACCTTGATCTCCCCGCCCTCGAGCGCGGCCGGCAGGTGGGCGACGATCTCGGCGTTGCGCCTGCCGGCGTTCCATTGCTCGGCGTTGTAGATTGACTTGAGGATTTTCACGCGCTGGGCAATCTGGGCCTTGTCGGCTCCCGGTATCGCTGCGTCGTGCTTGAGGGCTGCCCCCAGGATGGCGGGGCTGCAACTCAGGGCGTAGATTTCCATTTGGTCGCGAAGCGGGAGTTTGCGCACCGACTCGTCGATGGCCTTGTCCATCGCTGCTGCCGCGCTCTCGCGATGCAGCATGGCTGCCACCATGTGGACCAGGGCGACGTGATCGGCGGCCGATTGCCTGTTGAGCACCTTGTCGCGGAGTTCCTGCACCAGCGGCGTGCCTCGTCGCGAGGCAAAGGTGTTGTCGTCGAGGGCGATGAGTTCGGCGGCCACCACGAGGGTGTCGTTGCCTATCAACGCCTCGATGAATGCGTTGTCCATAGTGCCGTCGGCACCAGGCCACATCAGGCTGTCGCGTTGCGACTTGTAGTTGTCGCGCAGTTGTGCCACGGCGGTCGAGTCGGGCCATGCGACGCGCAGTTGTTCGGCGGCAGCGGCTCCCTGGCGCTTAGCGTCATCGCAACTCGTGGCGGCCATGAGCAGCAGGGCTGCAAGGGCTAATGTCCATGTACGTTTCATTGGCGGTGTGGAAATATGGCGTGATACAAACTTGTGTCGTTGGTCATGAGGTGTTGCGCGAAGCCCTCCTCAAAGTCGCGCACGGCGGCCGAGTCGCCCTTCATGGCCCATTGGCTCTGAATGGCTTTGGCCTCGAGGATGGCTTGTTGCAGCGCCATGGTGTCGGCATGGTCGGTGGCGATGACGGCGGCAGCGGCTTGCGCGCCGAGCCGTCCGGCGTCGCTGTCGGGCGAGGCTTTGCTATGCGCCCCGTCGCAACTTGCGACAGCCAGCACACAAAGCACAAATCCCATGTAGCAAATCCTTTTCATGGCAAGTGATATGTTAATCTGCAAAGATACAAATTTTCTTCGACATGAGTCCTACCGATTTCGGTTCTTTTTGCGGTGTCTTATATGTGAATGAAAACACAGCATGAAAACAACGAATTTCATGGATTAAGCGTACATGATGGTGAGGGGCGAGGGGGTGAGGCGTGCGATATGGGACATGGTGACCAGTGAGGACACACCCCCAGAAAAGCCTCATCTGCCGCCCCAAAGTTCGAAAAATGTGATTTTACGCATCATTTTCATGCCAAAAATGTGATTTTTCGCTCCATTTTCTTGCCAAAAATGTGATTTTTTGGTATCTTTGTGGGCATAAAAATGTGATTTTCTTTATGAAACTACTTAGAAGAAAGGCGAATAAGTATCTTGAGGATTGGTTTGGCTCTGAAAAGCGCAAACCAATCATCATAAACGGTGCTCGACAAGTGGGTAAGACAATGTCGGTGCGCACTTTTGCAAAGGCCCATTATGAGAGTGTGGTAGAAATCAATTTTGTCTTGGAAAAGAAATACCAGCGTATATTCGATGATGGCTATGATGTGGACACCGTTTTGAGAAATATTACGATGCTTGAGCCTTCATGGAAGTTAATCCCAGGGAAGACGTTGATATTCTTTGATGAACTCCAAAAGTGTCCAGATTGCGCCACCTCGCTAAAGTCATTTTGCGAGGACGGGCGTTACGACGTGATTTGCAGCGGTTCGTTGATGGGCATGTATCACGAGGAGATTGAATCGAACTCGGTGGGATTCAAAGAGGACTATAGGATGCACTCGCTGGACTTCGAGGAATTTCTCTGGGCTAACGGTTATTCTGAGGAACAGGTAGAAGATATCTATCGTCACATGGCCACATTGCAACCGTTCTCACAGTTGGAGATGAACACGCTGATGGGTCATTTTAGGAACTACATGGCGATTGGAGGCATGCCCGAGGTGGTGGCGATGTTTGTCGAGAATGGTCATTTTGGCGGTACGCTGAAATTACAACGGCAATTGTTGAAAGACTATGAGGAGGACATCACGAAATATGCGCGGAGCATGGACAAGGCGAAAATACAGGCTGTGTATAGCCACATCACCACGTTTTTGGGCCGCGAGAACAAGAAGTTCCAAATCACGAAGGTGTCGCGTGGCGCAAGAAATCGTGAGTATGTGGGCTCTGTTGATTGGCTAAGGGACGCAGGAGTGGTGAATGTGTGCTACTGTTTGAACAGTGTGGAATTGCCTCTCAAGGGCAACTATGATGCAAGCATCTATAAGTTATATTACCATGATACAGGATTGCTGATAGCCTCTTTGGACGAAGAGGCGCAGCAAGATTTGCGCGAAAATAAGAATTTCGGAACCTATAAAGGGGCCATCTACGAAAACATCGTGGGAGAGATGCTGGTAAAGTCGGGTTACGAACAATTATTCTATTACAAGCGTGAGAACCCCTCACTTGAAATGGACTTTTTTGTGCGCGATGCCGATAGTTTGATACCAATTGAAGTGAAAGCCAACGATAGGGCGACTGTCTCGTTGAACCACCTGATTGAATGGGAGTCGTTCGCCGATGTCCACTATGGCATCAAACTGGGATATAAGAATATTGGATGGAATGGGAAGTTCTATACATTTCCGTATTTCTTGGGGTTTCTTATAAAACGATGGTTGCGTGAGAAAGGAAGAAATGGTTTGTCGTTCAATGATGGTGTGAAATGACGGGGAAGAGGAAACTGGGATGGGCGGCGGTGGCTCCACCGAGACGGGCGACTATGCCCTGAGCGACGGCACGCAGCGCCACTATGCCGACACCTATGCCGACAGCCTGCGCGCGCCCATGACGGCCGAGATGGAGGGGGTGGAAACGCTGCTTGCCGGCACGCTGAACTTCTATGCGCCCTACTACAGGCAGTGCTCGCTCGAGACGTTTGCGAGCGACAGCCTCATGCTGGCGCGCATGCCGCTTGCCACGGACGATGTGCGCCGCGCTTTCGCCCATTATCTGGCGCATGAAAACGGGGGACGGCCGTTCGTCCTTGTGGGGTTCAGCCAGGGTGCAATGATTGCGCTGGAGTTGTTGCGCGACATGGCTCCCGACGTGCGCGCTCGCCTGGTGGCCGCCTACATCGTCGGCGCGAGTATTCCCCAGCGCCTGCTCGACGAGTGCCCGCACCTGGTGCCGGCACGGCGGGCCGACGACACGGGCACCATCATCTCCTACAACTCGGTGCGCGATGCCTCGTGTGCCATGTGGCCGCGCAGCGCGGTGTGCATCAACCCGGTGAATTGGCGCATCGACGGCGAGCCCGCTCACCTCGACACTGAGCCTTCGCCCTTCGTCCCTGTGGAACAGCAGCAAAAGCAACATCTCACGGTGACCCTCGACACCGTTTCCAATCTGCTCCTTGTCGAGGGCTATGCCAGCCCCGACTATGTCATTCCGCTCATTGGCAAGGAGGGCAACTACCACTCGCGTGAGATATGGCTCTATCGCGAGCAACTGCGCGCCAACATGCAACTGCGCACCGAGCGCTGGCTGCAAAAGTGAGGGGCGTGGACATAACGAACAGAGGACGAACCGTGGTGGCTCGTCCTCTATTTTGTGTGATACCAAGCAAGCGCGTGTGCTTACTCGCCGGGGATGATTGCCTCGTTGGGGCAGTTCTCGGCGCAAGTGCCGCAGTCGATGCAGGTGTCGGGATCGATCGAGTAGATGTCGCCCTCGCTGATAGCGCCCGTGGGGCAAACAGCCTGGCAGGTGCCGCAAGCAACACAGTTGTCAGTAATAACGTATGCCATAGTCGTACAAAAAAAGTAAAAAAAAGTGAGTTAATTAAGTTTTGATGTATTGTGCGGCAAAAGTAGTGTTTTTATTTGAAACGGCACACATTTTTGGTAATATTTTTTTGAATACAGTTGTCATGTCGCCACATTTTGAGTAACTTTGACACCTCAAAGAAACAATCAACTACTATGAAGGACTGGAAAGAACAACTCGCTGGCGCCTTCGGTCTCGAGGTGCCCGCCGAGCCTGCCGCCGAAGTGCCCGCCGAGCCGGTGAGCGCGCTCGAGCAGCAAGGCAAGCGCCGCATCGACGTGCGTCTGGAGAAAAAAGGCCGCGCCGGCAAGTGCGTGACCGTGCTCCTGGGGCTGGTTCTCGACGACGAGGCCATGGCACTGCTGGCGCGCGACATCAAGCGGCACTGCGGCGTGGGAGGCACGGTGGACCCCGACGGATACATCATTGTGCAAGGCGACTGCCGCAAGCAGGTGGTCGACTTCCTCACCAAGCAGGGCTTCGCGGCAAGAGTTGTATAGACGGCCCATCTACACCATCATTCATTCACAACCCATCTATCTTCATTATGCCACAAGGACTCAATCTCATCAAGGCGTCGGCCGGTTCGGGCAAGACCTTTACCCTGGCGCGTAGTTACATCGAGCATCTGCTGTTCAAACCCGGCAGCGATGGCAAACTCGTACTTCGCTTGGAGCGCAACTATCACCGTCACCTGCTCGCCATCACCTTCACCAATGCGGCCACCGACGAGATGAAACGCCGCATCGTCAAGGAACTGCATCAACTGTCGGTGGACCCCACGGGCAGCGACTACTATAAGTATTTTGCCAGCGTGTGCTCGGCTGCCGCGCTTGCCGACCTAGGTCCGGCGGCGCAGCGCGCATTGACCGCCATCATGTTCGACTACGGGTCGTTCAATGTGAGCACCATCGACTCCTTTTTCCAAGTCATTTTGCGCTCGTTTGCCCGCGAACTCGACCGCGACTATAGTTACGACGTGCAAATCGACGCCAAGTATGCGGTGCGCGTGGCGGTGCACAACTTCTTGGTGTCGCTTGGCACCACGTCGCGTCGCAGCGGTGGCAAAAGCCCGGTGGAGAACTGGGTGGGCGCCTACATGCAAGACCAGTTGGATGATGGCAAGGACTGGAAATTCTTTGACGAGAGCACCGACGACGATTACCAAACCAGCCTAGTGCAGTTGGCCGAGAATATCAACAACGAGTTGTTCCGCCGCAAGATGCCCGCTGTACGCGACTATCTCTATGCCACTGTCGATGGCCGGCGCGTGATGAACTTCGACAAGATTACGGCTTTCAAAAAAGCGGTGAGGGAGCGTGCCAAAGAGTGCCTCGACCGCTACAATGGTGCCCTCGATGAGTTGTTGAACATCCTTGTGCGTCATGGACTTGGCACGGATGTGTTGAGTGGTAATAGGGCACTTGCAATTCTCTTGAAAAAAGGAGAAATGCCCGACAAATGGCCCTCCAGCGCTCTCTGTAACATCACGGCTGCAACTGTTGCCAGCCAGTTCCGTAAAAAATATGTAGATGCCACCGTGTCCAGCCACAACGACATCGTGGCATGGGTCGCCGGCGTGGCCGCCAACTGGCATAGTGCAAAGTTCCTCACTCAACTGGGGCGGCAACTGGGATTGGTGGGTCTGCTCGGCGCCATCGACGAGCAGTTGGAATTTTTCAGGCGCAGCACAAATTCTATTCTGCTTGCCGACACCAACGAACTCATAGCCAGCGTGATTGACAGCGGCGTGCCGTTTGTCTATGAGCGCATGGGAACACGGATAAAGCACTATCTCATCGACGAGTTTCAGGATACCAGCCAGCGCCAGTATGAGAACTTCAGGCCGCTGCTCGAAGATAGCCTCGACGAGAACGAAGGCGATAACTTCGACATGCTCATTGGCGACACCAAGCAGGCGATTTATCGTTTTCGCAATGCCGACCCCTCATTGTTCCGCGAGCGCGTGCAGCGCGAAATGAGCCGTTATCACCCGCATGTGGAGCCGCTCGACACCAATTATCGCTCGCTCAAAGAGATTGTGGAGTTCAACAACGCCCTGTTCAACGAAATCATCGACAGATTCTACAAGGACAATAATGATGTGGTGGCAAGAACCTATGCCGAAATCACTCAGAAAGTGAGCCCCGCGAATCAAGAAGGCGGCTATGTGACCGTGCGCTACAAGTCGCCCGACACTGGTGAGTGGTATGAAAAAGCGGAACAAGCCATCGACGATTTGCCGGCCTTGCTCCTTGAGTTGCATGAGCGTTTCACTTGGGCGCAAATAGGCATCTTGGTGAGCAAGCACAAAGAAGGCAACATGCTGGTGGAGAAACTATTGGAGCACAATCGCACGGTGGAAGATGCGTCGCAGCGCATTCCCGTGATGAGCGATGAGTCGCTACAGTTGACCCACTCGCCCATCGTGCGTCACATCTTGGCGCTGCTGCGCTTTGTCGACGTCGTGCAAGCCCCCTCACAGACCGCTTCTCAGGATTCCTCGGTCGTGGAAACCTATCAGCGTCGCTATCAGGAGGGCATGCAGCGCCAACTCATCGCGCTGGATGCCTACAGCCGATTGCTGCGCGAGCATGGCGATGCCGCGCCGGGCGATTTGCTCGAGCAAGCCATGCAACGCTCGCACGAGGCCGCTGGCGACACTGCTGCGCTGATGCAGCATTTCATGCCCGACGAGCGCACCGAGTCGTCGTCGCTCGTCAACCTGGTGGACCACCTCATCAACTACTGCATGGGCGAGGGCGCTGTGGGCGAGTCGATTGCCAAGGGCGACAATGCCTTCTTGCTGGCGTTCCAGGATGTGGTGATAGACTTCGTGCAGCAGCGCAACGGCGGCTCGGTGCGCGAATTTTTGCGCTATTGGGACACCCGTTGCAGCAAGTTGACAGTTCCTTCGTCGGCCTCCCACGATGCGGTGACAGTGATGACCATTCATGCCTCGAAGGGGTTGGAATTTGACTGCGTGGTCATTCCCTGGGCGGCATGGGAAATCTCGGCTCCTCGTAGGCAAGGTGACACCTACTGGATGACCTGCGAGGAGTGGAAGGAACAACGTGGCCCAAACCTCGTGAACGTGCCCGAGGAACAAGTGCCACCGCTCATTCCGGTGGGCAGTTCCGAACTCAAAAGCATTACCGCTGCCACTGGATACTTCAAGGACTTCTGCGCGCGCAACGTCAACGAAACGCTCATCGACAACCTCAACAAGACCTATGTGGCATTCACCCGCCCTGGGTGCGAGATGCACATCATGGCATGTAGCGGCAACAAGAATAGTTCTTCCAAGGAGACGTCGGTGGTGGTGACCGACAGCACGCTAGGCAAGTTGCTCTACACCTTGCGGCCTCCCATGGACGATGTCAAGTGGTGGTGCGGTGAGCCGTCATCGACGCCCTATGCGCCGAAGTCGAAGGATACCGACGTGGTCACCACCGAGATGCCGCCTTATCACGTGACGCCCGCCCAGGTGCACGTGAAACTGCCCACCGACGCCACCGATAGCCGCAATCGCGGCGTGCGCGTGCACAATGTGCTCTCGCGCATCGTGAATGCCGGCGACCTGGAGCGCGCCTTGCGGCTGAGCGTGGACCGCGGACTCATCGTCGATGACTATTTCAACGAGGACAATGTGCGCCAGATGCTTCAGCGCGCCTTTGCCGACGAGGTGCGCGGGCCGTGGTTCGCCGCCGACAACGTGCGCGTGCTCACCGAGCGCACCATCGTCACCGGCGACAGTCATGGCGACGAGCGTCCCGACCGCGTGGTGTATCGTCCCGACGGCACCGTCATCGTGATTGACTACAAGACGGGCCTGGAACTGGCCGACAAGCACCAAGACCAGGTGCGTGGCTACATGCGGCTGTTGCGCAGCACCGGCGAGCAGCACGTGAAGGGCTACCTGTGGTATCTGGCCGAAGACAAAGTGGTGGAAGTGTCGCTGTGACACCTCCACCACTGGTGTGAGCCTGAAAAATAAGCCGTTACAACTCGGTTTCGCAGAGTTCGCGATACTCGTCCCAGTCGGGGTCCTCCTCGGCATGGAATTCGAGCGGCAGGGTTGGCAACTGTGCCAACGCCTCGTTGAACTTGCGCTGGAAGATGTGCAGCGAGCGCGCATAGAACAGCCAACTGCGTTCGCCGTCGCCCGTCGACACACCAGCGAGCACCGCCACGGGGTCGGCGTCGAAGGTGGCCAGCAGGGCGTCGTGCACCTCGCCCATGAGTTTCGCGTCGTCGAGGGTGGGCATGCCGTCGGGCAGGGCGTGATAGCGCCATGTCACCTCCACGCGGTAGGTGTAGTGCCCCAACTGCTGCACCGGCCAGAGACCGCGACGGCCCGTGACCATGATGAGGTTTCCTGTGGCCCCCTCGGCAGGAGCAGTCCACCACTCGTCGCTAAGAACAAGTTTTGCCATTTTAGTACTATTTTTTGATGGTGGGGGCACTCTGGTTCCAGCACCGGTCGAGTGCGGTGACCACCCATTTCCATTTACCCTTGTCGCGCGGCAACTCATAGCGCGGTTCATCGACAATCGCCTTCAACGCCTCCGGGCGGTTGAGGTCGATGGTCGCCTTCTTGTCGAAGCAATAGACGGCGAAGCGCACGGCGGTCTGCATGGGGTCGGTGGTGGCGGGGGCGTCCCACACGAGACACTTCTTGCCATTCACCTTTTTCTCCTTGAGCGCAGTCACAGCGGCAGGCGCCACATCGTCAATCCAGGTGTAGGCCGGAATGAGGGCGGGGTAGCGCTGCTGATTGCTCGAGAGCGAGTCGAGCACGCCGTTGAAGTTGCTGGTGATGGAGTAGGCTGGCCACCAGGTGACGCCGTGCACATTGGGGAGCGCGCGTTGCAACCTGATTTTGTGGTCGAGTTGCGTGGGATTGAGCGTGTCGCCTCCCATGTCGGCAATGTCGCGGTGTCGCATCACGTTGTTCACCGCCTGGCCATAGTACATGTGTCGGCCATTGGCATGGCGGTCCCACCACAGCATGAGTGTGAGGTCGCTGGCACGCTTGTGCTCGAGTTCCCAGTAGAGTTGCGGCACCATGTAGTCGACCCATCCTTCGCGTGTCCACTTGGGGCAGTCGGCATAGAGGCCGTCGTAACATTCCAGGCCGTCGGTCTCGCTGCCGTCGGGGTCGCTGCTCAGGTTGCGCCAGATGCCGAAGGGGCTGATGCCGAAACGCACCCAGGGCTTCACGCTCACGATGGTGTTGTGCAACTCCTCGATGAGCATGTCCACGTTGTGCCGGCGCCAGTCGCCGCGGTCCCATCCTATGCCATACTGGTTGTAGGATGTGGTGTCGGGAAATTCCACGCCGGTCACGGGATAGGGATAGAAGTAGTCGTCCATGTGGACGGCGTCGATGTCGTAGCGCGCCACCATGTCGCGCACCACGGTGTTGATGAAGTCGCGGCACTCAGGCAGACCCGGGTCGAAGTAGATTTTGCCGTCGGCATACTTGAGGAACCACTCCGGGTGCTCATAGTAGATGTGTCCCGGGGCAGGTTTGTCGTCCTCGCTGCTCGTCACGCGGTAGGGGTTAATCCATGCGTGCAGTTCCATGCCGCGGTGGTGTGCCTGCTCCACCATGAATTGTAAGGGGTCCCATAGCGGCGACGGAGCCTTGCCGGCCTCGCCGGTGAGCCACTTGCTCCACGGCTCGAGTTTGCTCACAAACGCGGCGTCGGCCTGGGGACGTACCTGCCAGATGACGGCGTTGCAACCCGCCTTGTGCAGCAAGTCGAGTTGATTGATGAGGTAGGCCTGGCACTCCTCGGTGCCCATAGCGGCATATTGCTTTTGCCCGATGATGTGCATCCATGCACCGCGGAACTCGCGGGGCGAGTCGGTCTGGTTGCCCACGGCGGCCGACTGGGCGCAGGCGGTGGCCATCAAGAGCCAGCACGCCAAGAATAGAAGATTTCTCATAGCAGGGGGAAGGGTGAGTGAGGTTATTCTTTGTCGTACCAAGTGGAGTACATGAGGTAGTTGCGTGCGATTTTCACGTTGATTTCGCGCGCTTGCGACGGGTCGACCATTTTCTTGAACTTTGCGGGACTTCCTGCCCACAACTCGTTGGGTCCCACCTTCGTGCCGCCCAGCACCACGCTGCCGGCGGCGATGATGGCCCCTTCGCCTATCTCGGCGTGGTCGAGGATGATGCTGCCCATGCCTATGAGCGCCATATTGCCAATCTTGGCGCCGTGGATGACCACGTTGTGGCCTATCGACACGTCGTCGCCAATCTCGGTGACCGATTTCTCGTAGAGCGTGTGAATGGTGCTGTTGTCTTGAATGTTCACGCGGTTGCCAATGGTGATGGTGTTCACGTCGCCGCGCAGCACTGCTCCAAACCAGATGCTGCACTCGTCGCCCATGGTCACGTCGCCCACGAGCACAGCGTTGTCGGCAACGAAGCAGTCACGTCCCATCTTGGGCTCAAAGCCCCTTACTTTCTTGACTATCATATATATGCGTCGGTTGATTATTGTTGTTGTGTATGTTTTTAGAGTTTTGCGGTCTTTTCGTTGAGCCAAGCGGCCTGTTCGGGTGTGAGCAGCGGCAGCAGTCGCTCGCGCACCATGTCGTGGTAGTCGTTGATTTGCTGCACTTCCACCACGTCGAGCATGGCGCGGTCGGTTTCAAATCATAGGGGAACAAGGTGAGCGTCTCAAACTTCAAGAAGTCGCCAAATTCGGTCGTCTGGTCATGGACGGTGAGCAAGAGGTTCTCGATGCGTATGCCATACTTGCCGGTGCGGTATAGCCCTGGCTCGTTGCTGGTGACCATGCCCGGTTGCAGCGGCGTGGCATTTTGGTCGGGACGGATGCTCTGCGGCCCCTCGTGGCATCCCAGGAATTGCCCCACGCCATGTCCGGTGCCGTGCATGAAGTGTAGCCCGTTTTGCCACAGCGGCATGCGTGCCAAGGCGTCGAGGTGGGCGCCGGTGATGCCGCTGGGGAAGTGGGCGCGCGCCAGTGCCAGGTGCCCCTTGAGCACCAGGGTGTAGTCGCGACGCTCCTCGGCGGTGGGTGTGCCCAGCGTCACGGTGCGCGTGATGTCGGTGGTGGCGTCGAGATATTGTCCGCCGCTATCGACCAGCAGCAACCCGTCGCGTTCGATGGTGGCGGCCTCCTCGGGCGACGACACCTGATAGTGCACGATGGCACCGTGCTCGCGATAGCCCGCAATCAGGGCGAAACTCTCCTCGCGGTAGAGTTCGCTGCGTCCACGCTCCTCCTTGCCACGTTGCCACACGTCGTACTCGGTGATGCCCTTGCCGGCGTTTTCCTCAATCCACATGAACAGCCTCACCAGTGCCACTCCGTCGCGCTCCATGGCGCTGCGGAAGCATGCTATCTGCGTGTCGTTCTTGATGGCTCGCAGCGGCACGATGGGCGAGGTGGCATAGACCTTCTGGCTGGGCAGTGCGGCGGCCAGCGTGTCGCTCACACGGTTGGGGTCGAGCACCACCACCTCGTGCTCGCTCTTGCGCTCGAGATAACGCACGATATCGTCATAGTCGCGCACGTGCACATCGTTGTCCTTGAGATATTGCTTCACCTGCTTGTCGATTTTCTCGCCGTCGATAAATAGCGAGCGCTCTCGGCGCGAGATGTAGGCATAGGCGATGAGCACGGGCGTGTAGTCCACGTCGTTGCCGCGCAAGTTGAACAGCCAGGCGATGTCGTCGAGCGCGGTAACCAGCAGCGCATCGGCTCCCATGGCCTCCACCTGGTCAAGCACGCGCTCCACCTTGCTGTCCATGTCCTCTCCGGCGAGCGCCACGTCGTGAATCTCGGCCATGGACATGGGCCGCGGCGGCCGGTCGTCCCAGATGCGCTCGGCGGCGGCAAAGTCGGTGGCGAGCATGAAGCCGTGTTCGCCGCAAAAGCGGTCCAGGCGGTTCACCTCGTTGAGGGTGAACAGGCGGCCGTCGATGGCCACCACGTCGTCCTCGTCGAGTTGTGCGGCAAGGAATTCGTGTTGCGACGGGGTGTCGGGCAGACCTTCGCGGTAGAGGTCGATGCCGGAACCCTCGAGTTGCTGCTCGGCTTGCAGGAAATAGCGTGAGTCGGTCCACAGCCCGGCGGCCTCGAGCGTGACGATGGCCGTGCCGTTGCTGCCGGTGAAGCCCGTGAGCCAGTCGCGGAACTTCCAGTGCGCGGCGGGATACTCACTCTGATGCGGGTCGGTGCCAGGAATTATCACGGCATCGACGTTGACGCGACGCATGGCATCGCGCAGTGTTTCAAGACGTTCTATTGTGATAGGTGTCATGTTGTATGGTTGTGTAACAATTATTTAGATTCAATCACTTGCAAGATGGGGTTGCCAATGGCGGCATTGGGGGCCTGGATGTGCAGCAGCGCACAAATGGTGGGCGCGATGTCGACAATTCCCGTGCGTGCAAATGTTTCACCATGGCCCACGCCCCATCCCATGAACACGAGCGGGATGTGTGAGTCGCTCTGCGTGAGCGTGCCGTGCTGGGAGCCGTGTTGCTTGTCGTTGCCAGCATACACATAGACGCGTGGCACGATGGCAATCTCGCCGCTGCGTCCCTTCACATATCCCTTGATGAGGCGCTCCTTGATGACCTGCGGCACGGGCGCTGTGCCCACGTTCTCCATGTCGATGGCCCACATGACTTCGTGCGGCATGGCGAGCGTCTCGCAAGCCACGCGCTTCACGGCGTCGCGGTTGAGGTGCCATTGCTCAATGAGTTCGTTGTCGAGGTAGAAGGTGAACTGTTTTTGCGCTTTGATGAGATTGTCGATGCCAAATCGCGCCTTCAGTTCCTCGTTGACGGCCTCGAGTGCCTTTCCGCTGAGCCACCCCGCGCTGGGCATGCGCCGCTCGTCCATGTAGATGCGGTCGTTAGTGCCCCCGTGGTCGGCAGTGAGCCACACCAGGTAGTTGCCCTTGCCCACGCGCTTGTCGAGCAGGCTGAACAGCGAGGCCAACTCGGTGTCAAGTTGGCGGTAGGCGGCATCCACCTGCGCGCTGTGCGTGCCGAAGTGGTGTGCGGCGGCATCGGTGGTCGACACGCTGATGGCCAGCAAGTCGGTCACGTCGTCCTGACCCAGTTGCTCGTTGATGAGCGCTTCGCGCGCCATGCCCAGCGTCACCATCACGCCTTGCGGTTCGTCCTTCACGTTGTGCCTCAAGTCGTCGCTATGGTTGTTGTTGAACGATTTCACCCACTTTGGCAATTCGTTCATGTAGTAGGTGCTGGTGATGAACGAGTGCGTGTCGCCGTCGTACCAGTAGGCGGCGTCGGCGCTGTGGCCGCCAGGCAAGATGGATGCTCGGTCTTTGATGGCCACACTCACCACACGCCCCTGCATGTTGGTGGCCAACTTGAGTTGGTCGCCAATGGTGAGCGCCCACAGGTTGCGTGGCGAGTGCTTGCCCGCCTTGCCCGTCGTGCCCACGCCCACCACGGTGGTGTCGGTCACGCTTTCCACGTGGCGGCCGTCGATGATAAAGTTGTTGCCGGCGATGCCGTGGAGTGCCGGCACGCTGCCAGTGTAAACGCTTGCATGACCTATCGCCGTGACGGTGGGTATGTAGTCGATAATCGTGTTCTGGCAACTGAAACCCTCGTCGAGAAGGCGCTTGAAGCCGCCTTCGCCCCAATTATTATAATAGGTGTAGAGATAGTCCCATCGCATTTGGTCCACTACGATGCCTACTACCAGTTTGGGCCGAGCGGGTTGTGCCGTGGCCAGTCCAGCGCCCAGAAGCGCTGCAATAACAAGAAAATAGAGTTTTTTCATCTTTGTCAGTATGTTATGATGGTTTTTGATTCGGTTTTCTCGTGGTGCCTCTCACGATGAGTCGCGTCTTTACCACGCGCTTTGTGGCGTGCGAGGTGTCGATGGTTCCCTCGGCCTGGTCGATGAGGATGTCGGCAGCCTCTCGTCCCACTTCCCTGCCTCGCTGCTCCACGGTGGTGAGTTGCGGGTCGCACACGGTGGCTACGTTGGTGTCGGTGAATCCGCACACCGAC
>CACWKM010000080.1 GCA_902761475.1 uncultured Bacteroidales bacterium | reverse complement strand
TGGTTGTTGCGCTTTGCGGCATCGCTGGCCGCTTCGCGGGCGATGTCGGGCAAGCCGTCGACTTCGGCTTCGGTGAGATACATCTCGAAGGCCGACGTCGCCTGAAGCACATTTTGCTCAAATTGCAGGGTGAGTTGCGAGAGTTTCATGGTGAGTTCGCGGAAGTGCGACCTCGCCGGTTCCTCGAGTGTGGCTCCGCTGCGCTCGAAGCCCAACACCGTGTTGTGGAGCAGCATGGCGTCCTCGGTGTCGAGCGTGTGAGGGTCGCAATGGTCGCGCACCCACTCGATGCGTTTCCATAGCGCCGTGTTGAGCGTGATGGCCGAACTGTGCTCACTGAGGCGCGGCACCACGCGTTGCGAGATGTCCATCATCGTGGGAGTGCACATGGCCGAAAGCATGGGGTAGAAGATGCTCAGCACGCGTTCGAGCATGGCGCCCGAGCGTTCCAGCGCCACCACAGTGTTTTCCATCGTGGGGGGCTCCGGATTGTTGACGATGGCGTCGATTTCGGCGTTGTGTGCGGCGAGGGCGCGCTCAATAGCCGGTTCGTAGTCTTGTTCGGTAATGCGGTCGAAGGGGATGAGCCCCACGCCACAATTAAAGGGCGCATCAAAGATATTGTTTGCCATGATATGGATAGTAGTGAGCAAAAATTAGTTGTTGGTGGAAATCACAGCGTCGATGATGAGCGGCAAGTCCTCGGGGTTGACACCTATCGTCTTGAGTTGGTTATAGTCGTTCTCAAATTGTTCGGTAAACGCTTTTTTGTCGTCTTTCATCGCCTTGAGTGCCTGCCTATAGAGCGCGATGGCTTGCTTCACGTCGCCTTGGCACAGCACCACATGGCCGTGGTTCATCAGGTCGAGCCCCGTGGGTGTGTCGTCGTGTTCAATCTTTTCGTAGTAGTCGATACTTCGTTCGAAGTTGCGCTGGAGCAGCGCGCACCATGCGATGGGTCGCCATGCCCGATGTTTGACGTCGGGCAAGAAGTCGGCCTTGAGATATTGTTGCATGGCCTCGTCGTGCCGCCCTATGTCGAGCAGGCAATGCCCCACGTTGAGCACGCTGGCCACCTTTTCGGGCTGTAATTGTTCCACCTTGCGGTAGTAGTCGAGCGCCTCATCGAGATGTCCCATGTCGCGGTGACAGGCGGCGATGTGGCGCAGGGTCCACAGGTCGTTTTCGCGGGCCAGTTCATAGCGCTTGTAGTCTTCCAGGGCCTGAGCCGTTTGCCCCAAGCACTGATGGGCAAAGCCCATTTTCTGGTAGATTTGCTCGTTCACACTCTCGCTATTGAGCAAACGACGATAGTAGCGCAGCGAGTCGGCATAGAAACCGTGCTTGAAGTAGAACTCGGCGATAAACCATTGCGTGTCATGGTCGCAGGCATATTGCTCGATGAATGGCAGCGTGGTGAAATCCATGTCGCCGTCGAAAATGGGCACGAACTCGCTGCGTCGCGAAAAGAGTTTGAAAAAGCGATACAAGTCTTGCACATACTTGTTGACAATCATGGCTCGCATGCGGGTGGGGTCGGGCAACTGTTCGCGCTTGAGTTCGGCCAGTTGCTCACTGTTGCCCTTAAGTTCCTGTGCCAGTGCGCCCCGTGCCGATTGCGGCATGGCGGCCATGGTGAGGCAGAACGAGAACCTGTCGCTGTTGCACAAAAACGAGGCGTCGCTCAACACGCTCTCGCGGATGATTTGATTGTCGCCCAGCACTTGTCGCGCAACAGAATGGCGGTCGTGATAGGGCAGGAACCAGTTGCTCATGGTATTGAAGAAGGGGAATGACTTGAGATGGGCAAACGTGGCCATGAACACATCATTGCCCTCGAGTTGCATCTCGCTGAATTCTTCCATTTTCTTCTCCATGCCGCTGTCTTCGAGCCATTGCTGCCATTCGGGGTTTGCCTCGAAGTCGGCAATGTCGATAGGCTTGCCCGAGAATTTCGACAAATCGGGCCTCATCTTCATGATGCCCGGAATGATTTCGTCCTTGATTTGGCGCTTTACGTTGTCGGTGTTGCGCGAGCGCACCAGTTGCATCTGCACGGCAGCCAAGTCGCTTGCCGCGTGTGGCGTGTCGCCGATGGCCTGAAAGAGTTGCGCGATGTTTGTCGAAATCGCGGCACGGCGCGGATAGGCTTTCATGACCAGAATGGCCGCCGTGATGGCGCGCATCTGCACCTCGATGTGAGGGCTGTGGAGGTAGAGTTTGAGCAGCAACGCCAACTTTGCCTCATCGTAGAACGTGAGCGACCCCACCAGCAAGGCCGAGACCAGCAATGCTTTCACGTGCCAGGGCACCTCGTCGAGCGCAAAAAAGTCGACGAGTTCTTGCTCCTGTGAGCGCGACGTGGGATAGGTGCTCCACACCTTATTAAACAACTTCGTTTCGAGTTGTTCGCACTCTGCCACAAGGGTGTTGATGGCGCCCTCGTTGCGTTGCTCGGCGGGGACGGCCTCGAGCATGGCGAGGCGGTTGAGTGCGCTGCGGTAATCGTTGATGATGCTCGTGAGCACCACTGCGGCAAGTTCGCGACGGCGTGTGTAGAAAACGTCATAGGCCGTGTCGTGACACAGCGCCATGGTGCAGCGGTCGGTGAGTTCATAGAGCGTGCTGCGCAACTGACGGTGCAACTTGGCGCGCTCAGGGTCGTTCACACCGCGCGACAGATAGTCGAGCAGGAATGAATAATTGGTCCTCACGCGCGCAAAGTCATCCTTGATGTCGATGCGCGACACTTGCTCGACCAACTCATTGAGTCGGTCTATAGCCTCGACCAGATGTGCCTTGTCGAGCAGCCCCACAATGGTGGCTCTCTTTGTTTGTATTTCGTTGCGATTCATGTGAATAAGCGTACAATGATTATGGAGTAACCACTCGTTCGCCAGTGATTTTAGCCAACTCGCGCCGCATGGCATAGAGATTGTTCATCTGTTCCATGAGTTGAGTTTGCTCGTCGGCCGTGGCGTGGTCGAGTGCGTTCTTCAATTTCTTGATTTGCTGTTCCACGATGGCATATTTCCAATTGTTGATGGCATCGGGAACGAGTGTGTTGAGGCGGTCAAACTCGGTGGCGATGGTGGCGTACTGCGTGTGGATTTTGCTGAGTTGATAGGGCTCGCTCACGATGTCGCAGGCGAGTTTCCTCACCTCGTCGTTGGCGTGCGAGCAAAGCCGCCGCTCAAGGAAGGTGCGCCTGAAGTCGTTAATATGCGCCACGATGCGCTCGTTGATGCGCGCCTCGACGGCCTCCTCTTCTTTCCGCATGCTGTCTTGATTGTGCCCTATGGGGTCAATCTGGGCCAACTCGTCGCGCAGCGTTTGCTGTGAGTCCTCGTTGATGCGTTGTTGTTCGCTCTGCAGTGCGCGTTGGAACTCGGGCAACGAGTTCAGTGCAAGCATGTAGACCAACTCGTGCGATGATGTGGTGAATGACAGTGCGTCAAGTTCCATCTCGTTGCGAATGTACTCGACCACGGTGGTGGGGTGCACGGAACCGTCGTCGTAGTCGGTGTCGCACAAGTAGCACATGCCATATTTCACAATGAGGTTAATGATGTTTCGTTCTTGCATCTGGATGTTTGCCGAAGCCGCGTCGCCGTTGTTGCCAGATTCGGATCTGGCAGGTGTGGGAATTGTTGTAATTTGGGGCTCCATTGGTTGAGCAACAGGAGTGTCGGGGTCATCGGCTTGAACGTCATTTTGCTTGCTTTGCTTGCGCTTGCGCTCTTCCTCTTTGTTGTGGGAAATCACCTTGTTTATCTCTCTGAGCAAGACCTCCTCGGCGATGTGAAAGCGCATGGCGCACTCCTGGACATAGACGCTTCGCGTGATGGCGTTAGGAATCACCGCAATGCTCTTGATGATGTCGCCAATGGCTGCAGCACGCTTGATGGGGTCGTGCTCCACACCGTTGAGCAGAATGCGCGACTTGAACCTGATGAAGTCTTCCTCGTTCTTGGCGATGAAGTCTTGAATCTCGCTGTGGTTGTGCTTGCGGCTGAAACTGTCGGGGTCATCATCGTCGGGCAGCACAATCACCTTGATGTTGAGGTTTTGTGCTAACAACATGTCGACACCTCGCAAGGCGGCATGGATGCCGGCCTCATCGCCGTCGAACATCTCAGTCACGTCGGTGGTGAAGCGGCTGATGGCGTTGATTTGTTCATTGGTGAGCGCCGTGCCCGATGAGGCCACGACATTTTCAAATCCGGCTTGGTGCATCGAGATGACGTCGGCATATCCTTCGACAATGAAGCACTTGTCTTCTTTTGCGATGGCACGTTTGGCTTGGCTCAAGCCGTAGAGTTCTCGTCGCTTGGAATAGATGGTGCTTTCGGGCGAGTTGACATACTTCGCCTTGTCTTCTTTTCTTAGCGTGCGCCCGGCAAATGCCACCACCTTGCCCGCGACATTGGTAATGGGGAAGATGATGCGTCCGCGAAAACGGTCGCGCGCCCCGCCGTGCTCGTTGGCGATGCAAAGCCCAACGGCAACGAGCAGGTCGTGGCTATAACCTTGCTTGATGGCGGCATCATAGAGCGTGGAAACGCCTTCGGGCGAATAGCCCAAATGAAAATTCTTGATGGTGGCGTCGCTGAACCCGCGCTCGCGCAAGTAGGCCATGCCTATTTCTTGACCATCGCGTGTTTCGTGAAGTTGGTGTTCAAAGAACTTGCAAGCCCACTCATTGAGAACCATCATCGACTCGCGCTCGGTCTGTGCCGCACGTTCCTCGTCGGTGAGTTCTCGTTCCTTGATCTCAATATGATATTTGGCAGCGAGATAGCGCAGAGCCTCCACATAACTCATCTGCTGGTGCTCCATGATGAAATTCACCGGGCTGCCACCCTTGCCACAACTGAAGCATTTGCAAATGTTCTTGGCACGTGAGACGTAGAATGACGGGTTGCGGTCGTTGTGGAACGGACACAGTCCAATCCAGTTGGCGCCGCGGCGCTTGAGTTGCACGAAGTCGCTCACCACATCCACGATGTCGGCAGCATCGAGTATTCGACTTACTGTTGCTTGGTCTATCATAAGTTATTTCGTTTCTTCAATGTTTAATTCCTCGTCGAGGCTTGCAAGTAGTTGCCTGTGTGCCGGCCGCCCAGTCATGTCGCGGCATTTGTCCACAAGCGAGCGCACGATGGCATCCTCTGGCAACAACTTTCCGGTCATCAACAAGTTGAGTGCCAATCGCAAGGCCACATAACGTGACATTTCGTCAGTTGCCTCGATGCAGAGGCAGTGTGCCAGTTCTGTGGCGATGTCGGCGCGTCGCAGCAAACTGTGACACAGCACATCGGCCACCTCCTCGGTGCGCACCTCGCTGCACCATCGACGGGCAGTGGGCAAATCGAGTAGGGCGGGAGGATAGACCATGGTGGCCACCAACTGACACTCGCGATGCTCGGCATCGTCCCACAGCGCTTGCGCCACGGCGACTTGGCGCGGCATCGTGGAGGCAATGGTCATCAGGTCGGTCAACTGACACCCCATGATGAAGCGATGCGGGTCGCCGTGCGCGCGTAAGGCCTCGGCATAAATGCCGTTGCGATAGGCAAAAAACTGGCGACGCGCCACTTGGACTATTTGCTCAACCTCGGTTTGTTCCATGCATCACTCGATTTGTTCTTTACAAAGGTAAGATTTCTATTTTTAATATGCAAACCTTGTGCCACAAGTCACAATGACGACAATAATGCCGTCACCGCTTGCTCATACTGGCCCATGTCGCGTGCCTTGGCGATGGCTTTTCGGGCGCGGCGGTCGGCATCGGGCAGCAGGAGCGCCCATTGGGCCTTCATGCAGGTGAGCAGTTGGTGTGGCCCGCCTTGTAGTCGTTGGGCATAGCCCTCAAGCAATAGCCGGTGAAAATCGCAATACGCTTGCCGCAACTCGAGCGACTCGGGCGCAAAGCGATGAGGCCACGACACCATGGCGCGCCCCACCATCACTCCGGCCAGTTCTGGATATCGCGCCATGATGTCATGCGCTTGCTGCTGCGAAGTGATGTCGCCGTTGAAGACGACGGGGCAAGTTGCCTCGCTGAGCAGTGACTCAAACTGGTTGATGCGCAAGACGCCCTTGTACTGGTCGCGGCCAATTCGTGGATGCACCACCACGCTCACGGGGTTGATGAGTTGAAGCATGGGAAGCACCCGTCGCCACTGCGTCTCGTCGTCCCAGCCGAGCCGCATCTTCACGCTATAGGTCACGTCGTCGATAGCCGCCAGCGCGTGCAGCATGTTTTCAAGTTCGAGTGGACGCGCCAGCAGTCCGCTACCTCGTCCTTTGAGCGCCACTGGCGGATGAGGACAGCCCAGGTTGATGTCGATGCGTCGGTGACCCATGTCGCGCAACGTGGTCACCATGAGCCGCATTTCGATGGGCGTGCCGGCCAGCACTTGCGGCACAAGGTTTGGCACGTCGCCTTCGCGTTGCACCTCGGTGATATATTTTTCTCTGATTGCACCATGCTCCACCCGCATGAAAGGTGCGTAATAAACCTGGACCCCACCAAAGACCGACGCGTGCGCGGCTCGCCACACACGCGTCGTGAATCCTTGTAGTGGGGCCGACAGCACGGCTCCCTTGTTTGCCGATGAGGTCATGGCAATTTCTCGATGCGCACGGCAGCACCGCCACTGCGGGCATGGCGCAGGGTGAGGACCGTGGAGCGGTCCACCTCGAGTTGACGAATTGTCATGGCCATGGGGTTGGTCTCGTAGTCGGCGCCCGGGCCGTCCTCATAGATGATGGCGCGATAGGTGGCACCCTCGTCGAGGAAGTCGAGTTTCACCTCGAGGGTGCGAGCATCCTCATTGGTCATGCTGCCCAGGAACCATCGGTCGCCGCCGCGCTCTTTGCGCGCCACAGTCACATATCGGCCTATTTCGCCGTTAGGAACAACGGTTTTGCTCCATGTGGTGGGGCAACTCTCGATGAACGTGAGTGCCGGTTGACCCTCATAATTCTCAATGGCATCGGCAGCCATCTGAAGCGGACTATAGATGACCACAAACTCGGCAAGTTGCTTGGCGAGTGTGGAGTGGGGGTGAGTTCCCTTGACCACTTCGGAGAAGTTGAAAATGGCTGGCGTGAAGTCGGTGGGCCCGGCAAGGCAGCGGGTAAAGGGTAGCGTCACGGTGTGAGCCGGTGGATTGCCGCCTCTCACGTCCCACGCATTGTATTCCTGTCCACGCACGCCCTCTTGTGTCATGAGGTTGGGCCATGTGCGCTGTATGCCAGTGGGCATAGCGGGCTCGTGGTTGTCAATCATGATGTGGTGCCGAGCGGCTGTCTCGATGACGCGGCGATAATGGCGTATGCCATATTGCGACTTTGCCAACTCCTTGCCGTCGAACAAATGTCCCACATATCCAGTCTTCACGACCCTGATGCCCAGTCGGTTGAACCATGCGAAGGCTTCGTCCATTTCCTGCTCAATGAGTTTCGTCTTTCCCCACGACTCCATGTGTCCGATGAAGCGCACACCACGTTCGGCGCCATAGCGGCACACTTCGTCCATGTCAAAGTCGGGGTAGGACTTGAGGTAGGTGATGGTCTCGCCCTGTCCCCAACCGGGATTCCACCCTTCGGCAAGCACGCCGGCAAATCCGTGGCGAGCGGCAAAATCCATGTAGCGTTTCACGTTGGCTGTGGTGGCACCGTGATTCGGTCCCATCTCCCACGTGTTAGCCTTCTTGTGGATGCTCCACCAGATGCCAATGTAGCGCCCGGGTTCAATCCACGACGTGTCGAGAATGCGCGACGGCTCGTTGAGGTTGAGCATGAGGCGCGAGGTCATCAAGTCGCCGGCGTTGTGCCCAATGATGATGGTGCGCCACGGTGTGCGTTTCTCGCCTTCGACATACACTTTCACGCCGTTCTGCCAGGGAGTGAGTGCCGTGAGAAGACGCACGCTACCGTCAGTCATCCCTCTGGGCGTGAGGTTGATGCTTGCATAGTCTTCAAGCGCTGCTTCATGCAGTGCGAGGAAGAGATTTGGCTCAAACTCGATGGTGAGCGGTGTGCACACGGTGTCCTTGCGGCTCACCAAGTCGGG
>CACWKM010000079.1 GCA_902761475.1 uncultured Bacteroidales bacterium | reverse complement strand
GTTGATATAAAACAACTTGCAAATACTATGACAGCTCTGGCTTGAAGAGCGTCTCCATCGGTAACTCCGTCACGACCATCGGCAACTCTGCATTCTATCGTTGCACTGGCTTGTCGAGCGTGACCATCACCAACTCAGTCACAACCATCGGCAGCGGGGCGTTCTATGAATGCAGACGCTTGACGAGCGTGACCATCGGCAACTCCGTCACGACCATCGGCAACTATGCGTTTCAGTATTGCACTGGCTTGACGAGCGTGACCATCCCCAACTCAGTCACGACCATCGGCGAGTTTGCGTTCTATGATTGCGACGGTCTGCTGAGGATTGAGGCATACCCCGACCCACAGCAGGTGAGTATGGGCACCTCTGTCTTTTATAATGTGCCAAAGGACAAAACGGTCCACGTGCTGCCCAAGTATCTGAGCGCCTACCAAACGGCTGACCAGTGGAAGGCATTCACCAACATCGCGGCCGACTTGACCGAGGGGGGTAAAAAGGGCGACGTGAATGGAGATGGCGAGGTGGGCGCCACCGATATCGCCTGCCTGGTGAACGTGCTCGCCGGTCTTGAGGACGCCGCGCAATACGGCGGCCGCGCCGACGTGACAGGCGACGGCGGGGCCGTGACGGCGGCCGACATCGCAGCCATCGTCAACATCCTCGCCGGCCTAGAGCAATGAGGAACTTCTTCAATTAGGAATTAAAACAACGAATTACACGGATTTTACGGATTTTATTCCGTTGTGAGTTAATCCGTGTAATTCGTTGTTTAATGACAAGGGGGTCGCCGCTGGCGACGATTTGCCAAGTCGTTACCACCCCCAGTGAAATTGACCTGCTCGCATAGGGCTCGCACGGCCAATTTTACTGGGGGTTACTCAGCGGGCGCCCTCCGGGCGCGACGGCAATAATCCACCCAAAACTGTAGGGACGTGCCGTGGCACGTCCGGAACCGCTCGACGCTGCAATGAGGGCGTTATCACGGACATACCACGGCACCAATTGCGTCGAAGACGCTTAATGCCTCGGAGAGGCTATTTGTTCGAAAGATATTATGTTTGCAATCTGGAAACGCTCATTGGGGGTGCTACCCCCAGCCGCTAGGCTAACCCCTGATGTGTTTTTCATATTATAAAAGGCGTGTATATCAAATGAATCACTACTTTTGTAAAAGCAAAAACAATTTAGTTATTCATTTAAATATACACGACAATGCAAAGGAACAAAATTTCTTTCAAAGGACAAAGGATTTTCGTGGGAATTGATGTCCACAAGCGAAAATGGTCGGTGGCCACGATCACCGAATCGGGTCTTCAGCGAGTTCACGTCCAGAACGCGTCGGCCCAAGAGCTCATTGACTTTCTGCACAGACATTATCCTGATGGGGAGTATCACGCGGTGTATGAAGCCGGATTTTCTGGTTTCTCCACCTACTACTCGTTGGCCGAGGCCGGGATTGACTGTATGGTGATTCATGCGGCCGATGTGCCGACGACGCAGTATGAGAGTGTGATGAAGACCGACAAGATCGACTGCTTGAAACTCGCAAAATCGCTGCGTGCTGGTTTGCTCAAGGGCATCTACATCCGCCCCAAGGACAGCATCGATGACCGCGGGGTGATACGTATGCGGCGCATGATAATCAAGGACCTGAGCCGCTACAAAATCCGTGTCAAACATCTCCTGATGAGCAACGGGGTCGAAATCCCCGAACAGTTTGACAAGCGTAAGGGAAACAACTGGTCAGGCGCTTTCATCCAATGGCTCAAAGGTGAGGTGACCCTGCTGTCGGAAACGCGCCGCTCGCTTGACTTGCTTGTCGGGCAGGTGGAGAGGATGCGCCAGGCGCAACTTGAGGCGACTCGTGAGCTAAGAAAGTTGTCACAAACCGAGCGCTACAGAGCCAACTACGACTTGCTCTGCTCAATACCCGGCATCGGGGGGCTCGTCGCCATGACGCTGCTCACCGAGATTTACGACATCACCCGTTTCCTCAACGAGCGGCAGTTCGCCTCTTTCCTCGGGCTGATTCCCACCAGCCATAGCAGCGGCGACAAGACCATACACGGCGAGATGACGTTCCGCGGCAACAAGGAACTCGGCCCGATGATGATAGAGGCATCGTGGACAGCCATCCGCAACGATGTGGGACTTGCCGCCTCATTCTCCAACTACTGCCGTAAAATGGTGCCACAGCAAGCGATAGTGCGTATTGCCCGAAAACTTGCGAACATCATCATCGCTGTACTAAAGACGAAAAAGAAGTATGTCCCATATTCCTCTAAGGGATAAAAAACATAGGACAGCCAAAACACTATTAGACAACCTACAGAAACGACTCCTCGCATGGTTTGATGCGCTCCTCTGAGCGTCATCTTTTCGAAAGACTGTTGCGTTTCACCTATTTCTCTGAAGAAATATCTTGATGGCCGGCATGACCGGTTCATCTTATAGAAGGTTGTCTAATAGGGCTGTCTAATCCACACCGAACAGGGGTGGATTGGGTTCGTATTGTCTGTGCTAAAAAGACTGAAACAAGTAACGTGTTGAACCTCAACATCGTTAAATAAAAGTTAAAGTGATCCATTTGTTTGGATTGCAACATAGAGGACCATGCAAGCAACCTCGAAGAGGTGCGCAGCTTGGTCACAAACGAGCAGAGCAACAAGTGCCTCGAAGAGGAACTTTAAATGCACCAGCGGCAAATGAAGTTCCCCTTCGGGGCACCAGCCATGACGATTGCTGTGACCAAGCGGCGTGCATCTCCGATGCACTTGCATGGTCTTTCGAACAAATAGCCTCTTCGAGGCATTAAGCGTCTTCGACGCAATTAGTGACATGTCACGTCCGCGATAACGCCCTCATTGCGAGTGGTTTTTCTAAGCCCCATCGGGGCGATGGAGTTTAGGCAGGGGTGAAGTGAGGCGCAGCCGAACAGAACCCCTGTGTCAATCGCACCGCCATAAGTCAAGCCCCATCGGGGCGGCAGGAAAATCGTCTGTCGCCCCCACGGGGGCAAATCATTTTATTTATTACATCATTCACAGGGGTTGCGCTACCGCTCCACCCCTGCCTTAATTCTGCCCAGCCCTCACGGGCTTCCCAGCGACATTGCAGCGTCGTGCGGTTCCGGACGTGCCACGGCACGTCCCTACAGTTTTGGGACGGATTGTCGCCGTCGCCCTCCGGGCGAAATATTACCGATACCGCCCTAAAAATCAATCGTTTCGCGGCGTCGCGCGGTTTCCGGACGTGACATGTCACGTCCCTACAATTATCGGAGGGGCGTTGACGTTTTAGGTGGGATTTGTGCTGAATGGCGCTGATTTTTCAACCCTCACGGGCGACCATTCTTCGTAGGTGTAATCCTCGAAGCACGAGAACGTGGCGTGGAAACGTAATTTGATTTCCTCGCAACTGCCATTGTTGTTCTTGGCCACGATGAGGTTGGCAAGCCCTCTCACGTCATTTCCTTCGGGGTCCTCTCCGTTGCGGTAATACATCTCCGGGCGGTTGAGCAGCATCACCAGGTTTGCGTCTTCGCAGATGGTGCCGCTATCGCGCAAGTCATACATCTCGGGCATCACATTGCCCTCGTGGGCGCGCTCATTGCGCCACTCGGGATTGCGATTGATTTGCGATGCCACTACAATGGGGATTTTCATCTCGCGGGCAAGATGCTTGAGCGCCTTGGTGATGCCAGCCACATCTTGATAACGCTGGTCGCTAGGATTCCTCCTGTTCAAGAGTTGAAGATAGTCTATCATGACCAATTGAATGCCCCGGTTCTCTACCAATGAGCGAATGTCGTTGCACAAGTCCTCGACGACGGGTTTCGAGTCATCGCTGATGAACAGCGGAATCTGTTTAAGCACATCTTCATTGGCCTCAAAACGCTTCCACTCCTCGTCGGTGAGTTGGCCCATGGCAAGTCTGTTGCCATCGATGCGGTTCACATTGGCAATCAACCTGTAGCATAGTTGTTGGCACGAGGAATCGAAAGTGTAAAACATCACCGGCTGCTTCATCTGTTGGGCCACATTCAGGGCGAGTGAGCATAAAAAGGCTGTTTTTCCCACTCCCGGACGTGCTCCCACGACGATAAGGTCGCCGTTTTCAAAACCGCCGACATAGCGGTCCAATTCTGAAAAACCTGTCAACACACAATCTTGACGCTGACCTGTTTGGGCAGCAGTTTCGATGGCGTTGATAGCCATCGGCAGCAATTCGTTAATCGCTTTCATCTTGTTGGGCAAAAAATGGTTTAATTAGAAAGATATGAGTTTTATAAATCTGCAAAATTCTTGTAAAAAACGGGATACCTGGCAACGGCTACCTGAGTCTAGTTGTCACCGCAATAGCAGCCATTTTAGATGCTATTCGGTGGTGTGGTAGGTGACCAAGCCGGGCATGGAGTTTAGGATGATTTTCTGGATGGTGGCGCCGAACTGTGCCGCCACTTCCTGCAAAATCGTGCTATAAGTTGTGGCCACTGAGCCCACGATACTCACGGGATGGGCCTTGTAGTCATACTGGCTGACATTGCGCTTGAAGAAGCGCATCATTTCGTTGTAGATGAGGGTGTGCACGTAGTCGTCGGCGAGGTGGTCGGCAAGGAAAAAGGAGTAGGTGCGCAGGTTGCGGTTGGCGGCGGCATTGCTGTAGACGGCATCCATGATGTCGTCGGGGGTGACGTTGAATTTTTCGAAGAATTCCTCGGCCAGCGGTGCCGGTGCAAGTCCCTTGAGCACATCGCCCAAGAAAAGTCGTCCCAGTGCGCTGCCACTGCCCTCGTCGCCCAAGATGAAGCCCAACGGACGCACGTTCTTGACGATGCGCTGACCATCGTAGTAACACGAGTTGCTACCAGTGCCCAAGATGCACGCCAAGCCAGCCTCGCGCACGAGCAGGCCACGAGCCGCACCCATGAGGTCGCTCATCACGGTGGTGGGCGTCTTGAACTGGGCCACTACCGACGATTCCACAATCTTGTTCTTGTCGGGGGTGGAGCAACCCGCGCCATAGAAGAAGACGTGTCCCCAGCGGCGCTTGAAAAAGGGCGACGGCAATTCAAGCCTGATGATGTGGCTGATGTCACGACGAGACAGGAAGTAAGGGTTCAATCCGGTTGTGAATGCTCTCTCCACCACACGCCCGCGCTCCACCAACGCCCATTCGGTGCGGGTGGAACTGCTCTCGGCTATGACAATGGTATCAGTGCTTGTTATCATGCTCCTAATTTACTGAATTAAGTTTGCCATGCGTTAAAAAACGCAAAGAAAACCCATTAAACCCAAATACTAGTGTACAAAATTACAAAACTTATTAGATGTTAACAAAGCACATCCTACCGAAAATCGTGTTTTTAGACATTCTTTAACGATTTTATACAACAATTAACTCACGAGCGGCAATTCGCCCGTGAGTTAATCGTGATTTGGTTACTTGCCGCCGCGAGGGCTATGGCTTGAGGAAATTACAGTAGGCCGAAGCGTTGGGAGCCAGCGTGACAGGACGCTCGCTACCGGGATTACCCGCCAGACGCACGAAGTAGCGACCCGGTTTCAAAGCCTTGAACACATACACGCCGTTATACAGATTGTCGGTCGTGTAGGACGAGAGTACCTTGTGTGAGGCGTCGAGCAATTCCACCTTCACGCCACAGGCTGGTGCCGCCTCGACGATTTCGATGCGCGGCCCCTTGATAGCCACCGAATCGGCATGAAGTTGCGACGTGGTGACCACACCGGCAATCACGCCATTCACATAGCCGCGCGTGCGGCCGAAGTAACGGTCGATGGCCACGCTCAGATTCCAACCCTCCAGAGCGCAATAGTCGGCATTGAGCAGGCGGGCACGCTCGGGCAGATAGTCGTGGAAGGAGCCTTCGCTCAACATGCCCGGCAACTTGTTATAGCGCAGCACGCCGAGGCCGGTCTTGGGACCCCAGTTGCTATAGAACGTCCAGTCGCCAGCCACTTGCGGACCATGGGTCCACGGCGTGAGTTGGTTGCGAAAGAGTTGGTTCACCACGCAGCGCGCCAGGCTGTCGCTCCCCTCCACCACGGGTTCGCGAGTATTGCCACGATAAATCGACAGCGTGTGGTTTATCTTGCGAGGTATGCCAGTGGCATTGCTGTGGATGGCAAAGAAAATGTCGGCGCCGCTATTGGCTGCCAACGACGAGATTTCAAACAAGTCGAGGTCGTCGGCAGTGGTGTTGTGCACGCGCGACATGACTACCTCGTAGCCCTTGGCCTTGAGGATGTCGCGCAGCGCCAAGCCCTTGAGGATATTGCTGTCGCTCTCGTAGTACCAAGTCGTGTCGTTGGCGCCGTGGTTATAGAACGGACTCGGGCGGTCGTTGTTGTCGTGGCCACCGTGACCAGGATTGATAAACACACGCGCCTTGTCGCCAGCAATGGCCAACGACGTGCCTGCGGCAAACGACAACACCGCAAGCAGTAATATATATAATGTGTGACGTTTCATATCGATGACGAGAAATAGATGGTTAGGGTTGCGGTGTGAAATCAAGTTTCATCATTTTCACGGTGCCTCGCGGCGTGGTATAGACCACATGTCCGGCAGCCACCATGGGCTGAATGGCCTCCTCGTCGGGTGCCGAGACCACCACGCCTTGCTGGTCGCCCACCTTATAGACCACGAGTTGCGAGTCGGTGGAGCGTTGCACGTTGCCTTGTCGACTGGTCATGCCCACGATGTGGTCATCGTCGACCCAACAGGGCATCATGGTGTAGTCGATGCGTTGCAGCAGTCGTCCCTGCGCATTGGTCACATAGTCGCCCTTGGCGGCGGCATGGAAGAGCACGCGTTGTCCGCTCGGTGCGAAGGAGGCCCAGAGGTAACCCACGCAGTCGTCGACGGGCTGTACCTCGTGGCGCGTCTTGCCATCGACAATGAACAGCGTGGGGCCGTGCGTGTAGGCATAGCGGCCCACGTCTTTGGAGGTGGTGAACGTCTTGTCCTCGCCCACCATTGCCAGTCCCTTGCTGGCTGGCACCACGTGCACGGCGCCATGTTGCGCCTTGAGCACCACGCGATGCTTGCCCGTGGCGGGGTCGTAGCAGTTGCCAGTGCGATACACCAGGTTGCCCGGCATGAGTTGCTGCGTGACGTAATAGACTTTGCCGTCGGGGGCAAAACGTGCGTCAAAGCCCGGATAGCCTTCGGCGGCGACAACGGTAGTGGCGCCGGTGCCCAGGTCGAGCAGGGTGAGTTGCGTGCCCTCGGTGTTGCTGTAGAGCAAGCGAGAACCATCGGGGCTCAATTGAGGAAAGTACGCTGCACTGTCCACGAGCACACGGACATCAATACCGCGAACGGCAAGTCCCTGAGCCGTGCAACTCAGCGTCATAAATAGCATGAAGAGCAGAAACAATCCTGCGAAACGACAATTTTTCATTTGTTTTTAATGCAGATAGTTGTTATGGTAAATGTCAATTGTTGAGATACCAGTCATAGAGTGCCGGCACGCCGTCCTCGAGTTCCATGCGGTGGCGCCATCCCAGGCTGTGCAGGCGGCTCACGTCGGTGAGTTTGCGCAAGGTGCCGTCGGGCTTGGTGCTATCCCACTCTATGCGTCCTCGATAGCCCACTGCCTGCTTGACGAGCGCGGCGAGTTGCGCGATGGTGACCTCGCGGCCGCTGCCTATGTTGATGTGGCAGTTGCGCACCTCGTTGCCCTCGCCGCGCACGTCGGCAAAGTCGATGTGCTCGAGGCAATAGACGCTGGCGTCGGCCATGTCTTCGCTCCATAGGAACTCACGGATGGGACGCCCGGTGCCCCACAGCAACAACCGCTCGGGGTTGATACCATAGCGCAGCAGCAGGCTCATGATGGCCGTGTCGCTCGCGATGCCGTCGACACCCTCCACGGGGCGGCGGTCAAGGTCGGCACGTATGCCCGCCATGTCGCCCTCGTTGAGCAAGCGCGCCAGGTGCATCTTGCGCACCATCGCCGGCATCACATGGCTCGTCTCAAGGTTGAAGTTGTCGCGAGGACCATACAGGTTGGTGGGCATCACGGCAATATAGTTGGTGCCATATTGCAGATTGAAACTCTCGC
>CACWKM010000078.1 GCA_902761475.1 uncultured Bacteroidales bacterium | reverse complement strand
GAAGGGCGGCTACATGGGCGAATACTATATCGACGGCCTCTCCATCTCGGGTGTGGAGAGCGTGGACCATGTGGACGTGGCCACCGGCGAGGTCGTGAACTTTGTGGACATGAGCCAGGGCGAACCCGTCGCTTGGCAGTGGGAATTCCCCGGCGGCACGCCCGAGAGTTCTACCGAGGTGGCGCCGGCTGTTTACTACACCGTCGATGGCTCCTACGACGTGACCCTCACGGTGACCGATGCCGATGGCAACGCCAGCACGGTGACGCGCGAAGGCTTTGTCAACGTCACTGGCCAAGCGCCTGTGGCACACATCATTCCGCCCACAAAATTCCGTTTCGACGACACCCACCTGCCCATGCAAGTGCCGCTGGTGCCCACGCAATACCGCGACGGCTCCACGGGATTCCCCACCGAGTGGGCATGGACGTTTACCGACAACAGCGAGAGCGTGGAGCGCACCGAGACCTCTACGGAGCAAAATCCCTGGATGGACTACCTCAACGGCTTGAGCGTCACGCAAGATGTCGCACTCACCGTGAGCAATCAACACGGCACATCCACTGCCAAGCAACAGGTGAGCGTCGAGTATCAGGGCTACATCAGCAACCTGCTCCCCGACGACTACCCCACCGTTTACAGTCTGGGCGATGACGGCTCGTTCCCCGGCGACAACAAGATGGGCATCACGGCCTATGCCGAGCGCTTTGACAAGCCCGCCCGACCCATTGTGGTCTATGGCGCCGCTGTGTTCTTTGAAACGGCCAGTGCCGAGGAACTCTCCGACCAAATTGCCGACGTGGGCGTGCATCTCGTAGGAGCCGACGAAAACGGCATGCCCGACATGAATCGCAAACTCGACTCCATGTGGTGGCGCGTATTTGAACTGGAAACCAACACCTCCACCACGCTGCGAGGCACCCTTTTTGAATTCAACTCCATCGTGGTCGACGAGGACTTCTATGTGGTTGTCGACGGCATTCCCGAGCACAACGAGACGCTCGACGTGTCGTTCTGCACGGCGGCCCTTCGCGACCACGACAACACTGCCTATATCCTCAACAAAAACGGTTGGCGCCCCGCCACAGGCTATCTCCAGGCGGGCAAAGGCACGTCGTTCTACATCATGCCGCTGGTGGCCTACTCGGTGATGTCGCTGCTGCCTGTGGGCACCGAGGAGATTGAAGTGCCAGCCACTGCCGGCGAGGTGAAGCAGCAAATTTTTGCCCTCTTTGGCTACAACACGCCCATCGAAAGTGACGCCGACTGGTGCCGCGTGACCAACACGCCCAACGATATGACGCTCGACGAACTCACCATCGAGTTCGACGCGCTGCCTGCCGGCGTGGATGAGCGCACAGCCACGCTCACCATCACCGACCGCGTGAACGCCACCACCATCACGCTGCGCGTGGTGCAACGCGCTCAAGAAGTGCCCAGCATCAAGGGCGACGTGAACGGTGACGGAGAGGTCACATCGGCCGACCTGAGCATCATCGTGAACATCATCGCCGGACTCGAGGAGAATGAGACCTTCCTCCAGCGTGCCGACGTGAACGGCGACGGCGAAATTACCGCAATCGACATCAGCGAGGTGGTCAATATCATCGCTGGCATTGCCGAGCAAGAATAGAAACTAACTTCATACAAATTTTTATTTCTCTCATTTGCCCTGCGCACACCTCAATTGGCGCAGGGCTTTTTGTGACTGCATTTTCTTGCTTAATGATTAAAATTTCTTAATTTGCGGAAAATATTTATCGTTTTTCGATAATTGTTTATATCTTTGTCGCCGTAATCAATCACTAACGCATCATTATCATGGAAAAGAGAATGACTAATGTATTGAAGTGTGTGTGCTACGTTGTGCTCGTGGGCACCATCTTGTGGGTGACATTCTATGCCGTGCAGACTTATTACGTGCTTACCACGGGCGGCGGCCATGGAGTGATAAACTGGGACTCGCCGCGCCTGGGCTTCAAACTCACCCTGCTGCTGACAAACCGCATTACCATTCTGCTGGTAGCGGGACTGGTGGGCGCATTTGTGTTCAACATCCTCAAGTATCTCAAGAGCGGCGTGATATTTAACCGCGCCA
This sequence comes from uncultured Bacteroidales bacterium, assembly GCA_902761475.1. GTDB lineage: Bacteria > Bacteroidota > Bacteroidia > Bacteroidales > Muribaculaceae > Sodaliphilus. The sequence goes on along the minus strand of CACWKM010000078.1, from coordinate 11,545 downwards.
ATGTGGTGCTGTTGTGGATCATGACGTTCCTGCTGCCCATCCACTCGTTTGTGGGCGACAACATGGGCATCGCGTATTCCACTGCCGAGCATTTCGATGTGGTGCTTACCGACACTCCGTTTGTCTATGCCGTGCTGGCACTCCTCGTGGCCCTGCTCTACCAACTGGCCTATCGCGCCGCCGAGGAACAGAAACTAACCATCTAACACGTTACTACTACTATGATTATCGTAAATCTTGATGTGATGATGGCAAAGCGAAAGATGTCGCTCAACGAATTGAGCGAGCGTGTGGGCATCACCATCGCCAATCTTTCCATTTTGAAGACCGGCAAGGCCAAGGCCGTGCGATTCAGCACGCTCGACGCCATTTGCCGCGCGCTCGACTGCTCGCCGGGCGACATCCTTGAGTATAGCCAAACCAACGAATAATCAACAAAAAATAATCAACAAAAATGAAACTTCGCGTTACTATCCTACTTGCCATCCTGATGGCATTACCTACGCTGTGCGCCGCACAAGATAGCGGACTAAACGAGTACGTGACCGCGCTCCAAGCTAAATGCCCCAAAACGCTTGACGGCGAATGGGAACTGACTTCGGTAACACTTGATGGCGACACCATCAACGTGGATATTACAGTAAGCGGGCAATCGGCCACTTATTTGCCCTACATGGCCGCCAATGCCACTCAAATGAAACAGATGTGGCTGCAGCAACTACGACGATATGGCAAAGAGTGGAACCAACTGATAACGCTGCTCGTAGCCGAAGAAAAGTCACTCGTGCTGACCTTGAAAGCCGTCGAGGGCGAGGCCTCCGCCACCTTCACATTCGCCCCAGCGGACTTCACAGTGCCCTGAGGATGTGACACAGGTGGATATGAGATGTGTTCATGTACCGACAATGGAAGAAAAAAATCATTCCTAATTCTTCATTCCTAATTCCTCATTGTTCACGTGTTCACATGTTCACGGTGTGAACAAATGAACAAATGAACACGCCCCAACCAGGCACATTTTTCAAGATTTGCATCTTTTTTTCGCAAAAAAGTTGCAAAGTAAAGAATTAGTTATTATCTTTGCTGCAAACGTATAATAACAATCTATCAATTAACCAATTATGGACAGCAAAGAATTACAATCGCGCCGCCAATTCTTCAAGGATGCCGCCAAGAGGGTTCTTCCTGTTGTTGGTGCCATAGCCTTGAGTCAAGTGCCGTTTGTGAGCTACGCCCACGAGAGCCAGAACATCATGGACTGCTCCTCGGGCTGCGCAGGCAACTGCTATGGCTCATGCGGAGGCAACTGCCAAGCAAGTTGCACCCATTCGTGCGATGGTGACTGCTACGGCGGCTGTCGCAGCACCTGTAGCGGGAGTTGCGAGGGATATTGTGCCGGAAGCTGCTCTGACACATGCGCCTATTCCAGCTCGTGATTGTGAGCATCATCTTTCCTCACTTTTCTGTTGAATTAACTCTATCTAATCTGTTATGGATAACAAGGAAATACAATCGCGCCGTGAATTCTTCAAGAGCGCAGCCAAGAAGGTGCTTCCCGTAGTGGGCGCCATAGCCATCAGCCAGATGCCGCTTGTGAGCCATGCCCATGAGAGCCACAGTGAGATGGGCTGCTCCTCGGGTTGCTCAGGCGGCTGTTATGGCAATTGCTACGGAGACTGTTCAGGCACATGTTATACTGGATGTGAATACTCCTGCAACGGCTCATGCAAAGGAGGTTGCCAGAATAGCTGTGACGGAGGGTGCATGGGCGACTGCTACGGAAGCTGCCGCAGTGGCTCCACACGCAACTAACACCGCAACGGGTGGTTATGTGCCACCTTTGTCAATCACATTTCTCGAACCTGACGCTCATTCAAGCAAATTAGGCTTCAGGTTCGAGATTTTTTAATTGATTGAACCTACCAAGAACATAATAGTTGAGCATCATGAGCGAAGAATCAACGAAGATAAAAGAAAGTGAAGGGACATGGCAAGATGGTATTGCAAAAACCATCACATTCATTGTCACTAAAGACTGCCAACTGGCTTGTAAATACTGCTATCTGGTCGGGAAAAACGAGCAAGAGCGCATGTCGTGGGACATCGCCAAGCGCGCCATCGATTATATTTTTGACCACGAAAGCGACTTCCCCGAAAAGTCGGTGATTTTTGACTTTATTGGCGGAGAGCCGTTTCTTGAGATTGATCTTATCGACCGCATCTGTGACTACATCAAAGTGGAGCTATACAAGCGGCAGCATCATTGGTTTGACTCCTATCGCTTCAGTTTCTCCACCAATGGCATCAATTACCACACCGACAAAGTCCAAGCGTTCATCAAGAAGAATGCAAGCCACTTGTCGATAGGCATCACGATTGATGGCACTGAGCGCAAGCACAACCTGAACCGCATTTGGAAAGGCGAAGGCCCCGAACGCGGCAGTTATATTGACGTGGTGCGCAACATACCGCTATGGCTCGAACAATTTCCTGGCGCTGGCACCAAAGTCACCATCAGCAGCGCCGACATCCCATACATCAAGGAGAGTGTACTCCACCTCTACTCGTTAGGCATTCACGAAGTGAACATCAACGTGGTGTTTGAAGACGTGTGGCAAGATGGCGATGACGCACTATTTGAAGACCAACTGATGCGGCTGGCCGACGCCATCATAGATGGCGGCTACTACGAAAGCTTTGCATGCTCCTTCTTCAACGAGAATATCGGGAAACCGCTCGACCCAGAGCGCGAAAACAGGAACTGGTGTGGAGCAGGCAAGATGCTGGCCATTGACTCTGCTGGAAACTTCTATCCCTGCACACGTTTTGCGGCTTATTCCTTGAGGTCAAAGCGGCCCATTATTATAGGAAACGTCTATGACGGCATCGACAAAAACAAATTGCGGCCGTTTCTCACCCTCGACCGCCTCACACAGTCGCCACAGAAGTGTATTGACTGCGAGGTGGCGAGCGGATGCGCGTGGTGTCAAGGCGAGAATTATGACGCGGCCCTCTCCCCCACCGTCTATCAACGCTCCACGGCAATCTGCCTCATGCACAAGGCACGTGTTCACGCCAACAATTACTACTGGAACAGATTGTTCCGCAAACTGGAATTGGAAGGCAAACGTGAGGATTTTGAGAAGAACAAAATCGATGTCAAACCTGAAATCTGCTAATCACTATGCTAAGATATTTGATTGTCCTGCTTGACGACACGTCCACGTCGTTTTGCCACTATACAGCAAGCAATAAGGAGCCGAACTTGATTTCGCTTGACATATTGCGAAAAGCCATAAGGTGGGCCATGACGGAAAATTTGACAATACAATTTGTCTATCCCAGCCATGAGTTGCTCGACGAATGGAATGAGACTATCGAAACCATCGACCACGTCAAAATCAAGCCTGCGACAGCTGCCAGCACGAGCGATGCCGATGTGGTGGTATTCGAAGGATTAGAGGCCATTGACATGCCACTATCGAAGCGGGATGTGTCGATTGTCATCAGAACCCGCATGAGCGATTTTCTGGACAAACACGACCGCTTGCACAAATTATTAGCCCAGGCAAATCGCCTGAATGTGGTGTTTACCGACGTTGATTCGTTTGCCGACGACGATCAGAAAGCCTATGATGAGGCTCTTGCTAGCCTGTCGCTTGTGGTCAAGAATGAATACGTGAACAACCATCCTGTTCAGTTCAATCTGCTCACCGACCGCATCATGCTGACTGAGATGAACAACTGTGGTGCTGGCGACTCAACAATAACGCTGGCTCCCGATGGGCAATTCTACGTGTGCCCAGCGTTCTACTATGATGCCGATGGTTATCCTGTTGGTAATATTGAGGGCCGTTTGGACATTCCTAACAAGCAACTATATCGACTGCAGTATGCCCCCATCTGCCGCCGATGCGATGCCTATCAATGCCATCGCTGCATCTGGTTGAACCGCAAAACCACGCTTGAAGTGAACACGCCATCGCACGAGCAATGCGTGGTGGCACACATCGAGCGAAACGCCTCGCGACGGCTATTGGAGGCCATCAGGCAAGAAGGCGAGTTCATGTCAGGAACTGAAATAGAGGAAATTGATTATCTTGATCCGTTTGAAATTGCAAGACCATGAAAAAGTTAGTAGGAAAAGTTACCGAAGAAGAGCGCAACGAAATCCAGGCCCTATTTGAGCGGCGCAATGGCCTCAGGGAACTGGCTCAAGTGCTCACTGCCGACAATGACGAGCTATACAACCGTCTGGTGAATGACATGGGCGAGAACACCACCCTCTTTCAAGGATGGTGGAACCGCATGTCGAAAAAGTACAATTGGGAAGGCACCGAAGACGGCCATTGGGAGATAGATTTCAAATCCTGCGAAATCTACCTCCTCACCCCATAATTTATGCTTTGGTGATGAGGGCGACGGCGTAGGCGGCCATGCCTTCGCCGCGGCCAGTGAAGCCAAGTCGCTCGGTGGTGGTGGCCTTGATGCTCACCTGCGAGGGCTCGCAGTCCATGCAGCGTGCCAGTTCGGCCTGCATAGCGGGGATGTGCGGATTGAGTTTGGGACGCTCGGCGGCGATGGTGATGTCGCAGTTGCCCAGTTCATAGCCGTTGTCGCGCAGCAACTGCATGACGTGGCGCAGCAAAATGCGGCTGTCGATGCCCTTGTAGCGCGGGTCGGTGTCGGGGAAATGATAGCCAATGTCGCGCAGCGCAGCGGCACCCAGCAGGGCATCGCACAGCGCATGGATGGCGACATCGGCGTCGCTATGGCCCAATAAACCCAAGTCGTGCGGAATCTTCACTCCGCACAACCACAATTCACGGTCGGGCACCAAGCGGTGCACGTCCATTCCCATTCCCACACGAAACGTCATAGTGCTATCGTGATGATTTATTTGCGACCAAAGAGGTTCTTGATGCCGTCCATATCGAACGACAAGGTGAAGCGCAACGTCTGGTCAAGAGGGCTGTTTTGCGCCGTGGCAATCATGTAGGCCGCGTCAATCTTGATGACATTGAGGGCGAAACCTGCACCCAGGCCGAAGTACTGACGGTTGCCGGCAAACTTGCTCTCGTGGTAGTAGCCACCACGCAGGAAGAACTGCTGATTGTAGCAATATTCGGCACCCACCGAGAAGGTGATGCGCTTGAAGGTGTTCTTGTCCCACGATGAGAAGATGCCCGAAATCGACGATTTGTCTTTCCACTTCTGGAGTTCTTCCTCAAACTTCTCGTTGTCGTCACCATAATCGCTCAAGCGCGGCTTGGCGGGCACCATGAGTTTGTTAGCATCCAAACTCAGGGTGAGGTTGTGATAATCGGCCAGCGGGAAGGTGAAAGCGGTACCGAGACGCAGGTTGGCGGGCAAGAATGCCGGGTCGTTGCCAGCGTTGTAACTCACCTTGGAGCCGATGTTGGAGATATTGAAACCAAGCGACCACTGGCACTCGTTGCGGCCAATGATGGGATAGGTGGTGTAGTAGCCACTGATGTCGGCCGAGAATGCCGACGCGCCCTTGTTGGTCTCGCCAGTGTTCATGTCGGTGAAGCCCAGGTCGCTATAGATGTATCGCAGCACAACGCCCATCGAGAATTTCTCACTGAGTTTGCGCGAATAGCCCACATCCACAGCCATCTCAAAGGGGTTGATGGTGCCCACCGCGGTTTCGCCCTCGCCAGCGGTCTGCACCTCGCCCAGCGAGAAATAACGCAACGAGGCACTCACGGCCTGGTTGTCGTTTTGGCCTATCTTGTAGTAACCCGCCACGTTGGCCAGGAAGATGTCGTTGACAATCTTGCGCAACCACGGCGTGTAACTGAGCGATATACCCGAGCCACTGTAGGCAAAAGCATATTTCGACGGGTTCCAGAATTGCGAGTTCACGTCGGCCTCGGTAGCGGCACCCAAGTCACCCATCGACGCACCGCGTGCATCGGGGGTAATCGCCAACGAGGTGACACCGGTGGTCACGGGGTTGAACTCGGCGTCCTTTATATCGTCTTGAGCCAGCGCAGGCATGGCAACGAGGGCCAGCAGCGCAAGGGCAACTCTCATTCGATTTGTCAGTTTCATCATGAATCGTCGTTTCGATAGCATTATACTATCTATATAAACTCCAAAAACTGCAAATTATTGTGTCAGGCAGTCAAATGAAATGCTGCACGCATTGGTCCAGGTAGGATAATGCGTGCAGCAAGTGTGGTTAAGCATAGACTTGATTACCTTTCGCGGCCAAAAATGCGCAGCAGATAGATAAACAGGTTCACGAAGAGATAATCCACTGCAACGACGAACTCTTGAGGAAGATGTTCACGATGGAGCACACGATGAGGCCTATCAACGCCATCACCAGGATGGCACCGAACTTGCTCAAATCCTGCTTGGTGACATAGCCAAACACCGTCATGGCGCCAAAGGTGGAGGCCGTGATAAAGAACGTGCTCACAATGCTCTCGGCGGTGTACATGAAGAAAATGGGCGTGAGCGTGATGCCATTGAGCACACTATAAAGGTAGAACATCGCCGTGGCCGTGGCGGGATTGAGTTTCTGGATGCGGGCACTCAAGTAAAACACCAGGCCCAACTCTACCAGTGCCAGCCCAAAGAAGACAAAGGGCGAAGAGAACACCAGCGAAAGCATCTGCTCGGAGCCCAACATGAGCCACGAGGTGAGGGCGGTAACCAGCAGACCCCCGTAGTTGTAATTGTTGTTGTTCATAATCGTTTTTATGATGCAATGATAATGATTTGTTTTCGTTTCACTAAACACTTGTCATGCAAAAACCATGCCAATGGGCGATGGGCGCATCACATTCGCTCCGGCATCTCCATGCCCAGCAAACCCACAGCGCGACGCAGCGTCACAGCCACAGTGCGCGACAGCAACAAGCGGAACTGGCGACAGGTGTCGTCCTCCTCGCGCAAGATGCTGCAATCGTGGTAGAACTGGTTGAATTGCTTGGCCAGGTCGTAGGCATAGTTGGCAATGAGAGCCGGGCTGTAGGTGCGTCCGGCCTCGGCCACCACGGTGGCAAAATCGGCCACGCGCTGAATGAGCGCGGTCTCCTTCTCGCTCGGAGCATGGCATTCCAGGTTCTGGCACGCGCTCAGGTCGTCGCACGACTTGCGCAAGATGGAACGGATGCGAGCATAGGTGTACTGAATGAACGAACCCGTGTTGCCGGCAAAATCAATCGACTCCTCGGGGTTGAAGAGCATGTTCTTGCGCGGGTCCACCTTGAGGATGAAGTATTTGAGCGCTCCCAAGCCGATGATGCGCAGCACCTCTTCGCGCTCGGCAGGAGTGAGCCCCTCGAGGCGGCCAGGCTCGCCGCTCTTCTCGCGAGCGGTCTCTATCATGCTGTCCATCAGGTCGTCGGCATCGACAACGGTGCCTTCGCGCGACTTCATCTTGCCGTTGGGCAACTCCACCATGCCATAGGAGAAGTGTATCAAATCCTTACCCCACTTGAAGCCCAACTTGTCGAGCAGCAACGAGAGCACCTGGAAGTGATAGTTCTGCTCGTTGCCCACCACATAAATCATGCTGTCGATGGGATAATCTTCGTAACGAAGTTTGGCGGTGCCTATGTCTTGCGTCATATACACGCTGGTGCCGTCGCTGCGCAGCAACAGTTTCTCGTCGAGGCCGTCGGCGGTGAGGTCGGCCCACACGCTGCCGTCGTCGCGACGATAAAAGATGCCTTTTTCCAGTCCTTCGAGCACCTTGGCCTTGCCCTCCAGGTAGGTCTGGCTCTCGTAGTAGATTTTGTCAAACGACACGCCCAGGCGCTTGTAGGTCTCGTCGAAGCCGGCATAGACCCACTCGTTCATCATGGCCCACAGCGAACGCACCTCCTCGTCGCCCTGCTCCCAACGGCGCAGCATGTCGTGCGCCTCCTGCATGAGCGGCGACTGGCGCTCGGCCTCTTCCTTGCTCAGCCCCTGCTCCATGAGTTGGGCCACCTCCTGCTTGTAGTGCACGTCGAAGGTCACATAGAAGTCGCCAATCAGGTGGTCGCCCTTCTTGCCTGCCTTCTCGGGAGTGATGCCCTCGCCCCACTTGAGCCAGGCGAGCATCGACTTGCAGATGTGGATGCCGCGGTCGTTCACGATGTTGGTCTTTACCACACGGTTGCCGCAAGCCGCCATGATGAGCGCCAAACTGTAGCCCAACAAATTGTTGCGCACATGCCCCAGATGGAGCGGCTTGTTGGTATTGGGCGACGAATACTCTATCATCACCAGCGGACTATCGGCGGTCACGGGCTTGAAGCCATAGTTGTCATCGGTGGCAATGCGCGTGAGCACGCTCGTCCAGTAGGTGGGTTTGAGCGTGATGTTGAGGAAGCCCTTGATTACGTTGAACTTCTCCACGGCGTCGCAGTGAGCCACAAGGTAGTTGCCCAGTTCGGTGGCGGTGACGTCGGGAGCCTTGTGCGAAGCACGCAACAGCGGGAACACCACAATGGTGAGGTTGCCCTCAAACTCCTTCTTCGTTGCCTGCGGCATCACTTGGGCGGCATCAATCTGCGCGCCATACAGTTCCTTCACAGCCTCCACGGCCACGCCAGCCAGTATATTCTCAATCGACATAGTAAATCAATATTTTATGTTTTTCGTTACTAAACTGCAAAGTTACAAAAAAGTTGACACATCACCACCCATCCCCGGCACGATATTGCCCGCCCATCGCCACAACATGCAAATTTAAAGACAAGGAAAGCCCCACAGTCGGGAATGACCATGGGGCGGAGACTAGTTCGTATTTGGTGTCAATCAGACGAAACGAACTTGTTGTAATTCGCTGCCAAATGTGTGGAGGGCTGCCTCTATTTTCTTCGTGGTCTTCGCACTCGGATTGCGGTAGCCGCTTACGTATTGCGACAATTGGCGCTCATTGATGCCAGTAATACGCCCCAACCCCGCCAAAGTCAGCAATCCCTTGTAGTAATTCAAGAACGACGGAACGTCGTAGCGGAAGTCAAATTCCACTTCCTCAAATGCCTCGCCCCTTTCTTGATAATACGCCTTCATTTCTTCGTAGGCCTCGTGGAAGTCGGCAATAGTGTCGGCAATAGTGGCGCCATCACCAACAACGCTCCAGTCAAGACCGTTGTCATCAGGCATATAAGCACCAAAAGTGCCGTCCTCGCCACGCTCTATAAAAACTCTTACCTTTTTCATTTCATATCGTTTTTGTGGTTTGTCGACATAAGCGGCAAGGCCTTAAAGCCCTGCGTCGCGCTTGATTGATTTCAATGTCCCCGGCTTCACCTCTTGCGACAAGTGATTGCTTGTCTTGAACTTTTTGCCGGTTATCGGACTGTACCATAATGGATGTCCGCCCATCTGTTTGTCGAGCTCGCAACATCCGATTTTTCTCAGCAGTTTGTGTAGCTCGCTGTACTTCATTTTTTCTCTAATTGATTGACACCGCAAAGATATTGCTTTTATTTTTAATAGCAAATATTTTTTCAACTTTTTTTCTACAACCAGAAAAAGCAGTTGAAAGCGGCATTTTTTCGGGCGGGGGCAATAAGACGGGCACCTCGCATCGTGGTTGTGATGCTGGAGGTGCCCGCCTTATTAGTATGTGGTTGCCGGCAGTGGCGACGCGTCAGCGCAACTGCTTGACAGGGAAGTTGAAGTAGGTGTTGGGGAACGGCTCGTTCTTGAGCGTAAAGTGCCACCACTCGGTGTCGAGGGGCTTGAAGCCGTGGCGCATCATGGCCTGACGCAGCACCATGCGGTTCAAGAACTGCTGCGCGGTGAGTTTGCCGCCTTCCTTAAAGACCAGCGCATCGGGGTCGCCACAATAGTCGGGGTGGCTCTCGATGCCAAACCAGTCGAACGTGCCGCCCATATCCACCTCCTTGCCTGTGGCCATGTCGAAGAGGGTGAGGTCCACCGTCGAACCGCGCGAATGGCCGCTCTTGGCTGCTATATAGCCCTGCGGGAAGAGCACGTTCTTGGTGAGTTGGGGATAGAAATAGGGCTTCATCGTGGTATCGCGCAGTGCCGACGCCCAGCGCACGAAGTGATCCACGGCACATTGCGGGCGATAAGCATCAAATATCTTCAAGCGATAGCCATGACGCTTGAGGTCGTTGCTCACGGCGCGCAGGCTATCGGCAGCCTGACGAGTGAGCAAGGCGGTGGGCTCAAGGTAACCATCGATGCGCGCGCCCACAAAATTGTAGGTGCTGTGGTAGCGTATCTCCAATATAGCATCGGGCACAGCCTGGGTAATCATCACAAAGTGTTCCGAGCCGTCACCACCGGCTGGCGAGCGGTCGGCGGCAAGAGCAACGCCGCAACTCAGCGCAACAGCAAGCAGAATGAGTAACTTCTTCATAGGTAATGCAGTGTTTTTCAATGTTAAACAATCGTCACACCCTGCCCCACAAGGGGCGAGTGATGTACAAAATTAGCATTTTTTGCCCACACCAGCCTTCCTGACGGCCAAAAATCTCGCAATGGGACAAAAAAAAAGCTGTTCGGCCCATCTCGGGGGGAACAGCTCCAAACCGTCTAAGTTTGCGTTGTGTTGTGTGCAGAAAGTGCAAATTACTTTGCAACCTCCTCAGCAGCAGCCTTCACGCTGTCAGCAGCCTCAGCAACAGTAGCAGCGGCGCTATCAACGGCAGCAGCAGCAGTGCTATCAACAGCCTCAACAGCCTCGGTAGCCACGCTATCAACAGCCTCAGTAGCGTTCTCAGCCTTCTCGGTGCACGAGATCAGCGACACACTAAAAACAACAGCAAGCAGTAAAACTAACTTTTTCATTTCTTTTGTAAAATTAAATAATAAAACAATGTTGATAATCTTTCGCTTTCAAAATTCGCTGCAAATTTATATCAAATTTTTCACATGCAAACTTTTTTTCGACTTTTTTTTCTGCCAAAAATATGATATAAAACATAAAATTAACAGTTTGTTAACATTTGGCCGATTTGTAACGCTGATAATCAGGAGGTTACAAATTGGTCATGGTTTAAATGTCGAAATGTTAAATAATGTTATCAAAAAGTCAACTGCTATAAAGATAGCGTTTGATGCTCCTTTTTGGCGTTTTTTCAAACTCCGTGGCGATGAGTTGAATCTTGGCAATTCGTTCATAGGGAGCCACGAGTTTGTTAAGTTCTACGCGAATGCCCTCCATGATCTCGGGAAGTTGGTCGCGCGTGGTGCCAAGTTGGTCCATGGTCTCATAGTCGGGATAGACCAGCGCCACAAGTTTGCCCTCGCGCTCCACCACCAGGCTCTCGCTCACATAGCGCATGTTGTTGAGTTTGGCCTCAATCTCCTCGGGATAGATGTTCTGGCCGTTGCTGCTCAAGAGCATGGTCTTGAGACGGCCGCGGATGAAGATGGTGCCGTCGGCACTCAGCGTGCCCATGTCGCCGGTGTGCAGCCACCCGTCGTCGTGAAGCACCTTGTCGGTGGCCTCGCTGTTGTGGAAGTAGCCTTTCATCACGTTCTCGCCGCGCACGCATATCTCGCCAGGGATGTTCTCGGGGTCGTCGCTCAAAATCTT
>CACWKM010000077.1 GCA_902761475.1 uncultured Bacteroidales bacterium | reverse complement strand
GCCTGAGCCGGCACGAAACAGCCCGCTTGCGCCAGCAGCACGATGAGCGCCGTCTGGCGCAGCAACGCACTCTTACCCGCCATATTCGGGCCAGTGACAATGATGATTTGCTGACCGTCGTTGCTCAATTTCACGCTGTTGGGCACATAGGACTCGCCGGGAGGCAATTGGCGCTCAATCACCGGATGGCGACCCTCGGCAATGTCTATCTCCAACGAGTCGTCGACCACCGGACGATTGTACTTGCAGTCCATCGACACTTGCGTGAACGACAGCAGGCAGTCGAGTTGCGCCACGATGTTGCAGTCGAGTTTGATGACCGCGATATACTCGGCCACGGCTGCCACCAACTCGGCAAAGAGGCGGTTCTCGATGACGAGGATTTTCTCCTCGGCACCCAGAATCTTTTCCTCATATTCCTTGAGTTCCTGGGTGATGTATCGCTCGGCGTTGACCAGCGTCTGCTTGCGTATCCATTCCTCCGGCACCTTGTCGCGATAGGTGTTGCGCACCTCGATGTAGTAGCCAAACACGTTGTTGTAGGCTATCTTGAGGCTATTGATGCCCGTTGCTGCGCTCAGCGACTGCTGCATGTGCAGCAGGTAATCCTTGCTGGAGTAGGCAATCTCGCGCAACTCGTCGAGTTGGGCGTCCACGCCACGATTGATGACTATGCCGCGTCCCAACTGGTTGGGGGCGTCGGGATTGACTTCGCGGGCGATGCGTTCCCTCACGAGTTGGCACGGGTTGATTTGCTCTGCCATTGCCCTCAACACGTCGCAGTGTGTGGCATCGCACACGGCTTTCATTTGTTCGATGGCCTGCAGCGCCATGCGCAACTGCACGAGTTCGCGCGGCGTGATGCGCGCAGTAGCCACCTTGCTCGTGGTGCGCTCCAGGTCGCCCACCGTCTCCAACTGCTCCTTGAGTTGATGGCGCGCATCGGGGTCGCGCATGAAATATTCCACCACATCGTGTCGGCGACCTATTGCCTTGGCATCCTTGAGCGGGAACAAAAGCCAACGATGCATCATGCGGGCGCCCATAGGCGAGAGGGTGCGGTCCACCACGTCGAGCAGACTCTTACCGTCGTCGCTCATCGGGGCCACAATCTCGAGGTTGCGCGTGGTGAATTTGTCGAGGCGCACATATTTCTCCGTCTCGATGCGCGACAGCGTGGTGATGTGCTTGATTTGGGTGTGCTGCGTGATGTCGAGATAGTGCAGCACGGCACCGCTGGCAATGATGGACAAATTCATGGCGGCAATGCCAAAGCCCTTGAGGTTCTGGGTCTCGAAATGCCGCAACAAGCGGTCCCTGGCGCTCTCGAGCGTGAACACCCAGTCGTCGAGTTCCTGGGTGAGGTAACGGCCACTGGTTATCGCCTCGGCAAACTCACGGCGCTTGCCGCGCTCAATGAGCACCTCCTTGGGGGCGAAATTGCCCAGCAACTTGTCCACGTAGTCGATGGGGCCCTCGGCGGTGAGAAACTCGCCCGTGCTGATGTCGAGCAGCGACAAGCCGGCCATGCGTTTGTCGAGGTGCACGGCGGCAAGAAAATTGTTCTCCTTGCGGTCGAGGATGCTGCCGCCCACCACCACGCCAGGCGTCACCAGTTCGGTAATGCCGCGCTTCACCAGTTTCTTGGTGAGTTTGGGGTCCTCGAGTTGGTCGCAGATGGCCACGCGCTTACCGGCGCGCACGAGTTTGGGCAGATAGGTGTCGAGCGCGTGATGAGGGAAACCGGCCATGTCCAAGTTCTTGGCATAGCCACCGGCACCATTGTTGCGACGAGTGAGCGTGATGCCCAGGATTTCCGACGCGCTCACCGCGTCGGGGCCATAGGTCTCATAGAAATCGCCCACGCGAAACAACAAGATGGCGTCGGGATGCTTCGCCTTCATCTCGTTGAACTGCTTCATCATTGGTGTCACCGACTCTTGCGCCATATTTGCTCGTGATTTGTGTGGTGGATAAGGTCTACAAAATTACAAAAAAGAATTCACAAGAGGGCGCTTTGTGCCCCTATAGAAAAGCGAAAGTGCACATTTTCACAAATGCACACCTCCTTCATAACCAAAATTCAAGTATTTTCTTTTCTCGTTGTTTGTTGCCTTGTTTTCTTTTTCTGTGCAAAGGTATCACCTAAAATCGAAATATGCAAGACCCGCTCCTATCGGAAACAATGATTTAACACAAATTTAACCTCCATTTATTTCTCGCGGAAGAAAAGATTGATGGTGGTGCCTGTGAGTTTCCAGTGCTCGCGTATCTTGTTCTCCAAGTAGCGCTTGTAGGGATCACGTATCCACTGGGGCAAATTGCAGAAGAAGATAAACGTGGGCACATGCGCATTCTTGAGCATGGTGATATACTTAATCTTCACATACTTTCCCTTCACGGCAGGCGGCGGGAAGGCAGCGATGTCGGCTTGCAACAGATTGTTGAGTTGCGAAGTGGGAATCTCGATGTGGCGATTGTTATACACCTCGACGGCTGCCTCGAGCACCTTGAAAATGCGCTGCTTGGTGACCGCGCTGCCAAAGATGATGGGGAAGTCGGTGAACGGTGCAAAGCGCGACCTGATGGCCTGCTCCATGGCAGTGATGCCCTGCTGCGACTTCTCGGCGGCGATGTCCCACTTGTTCACCAGCACCACAATGCCCTTGCGGGCCTTCTGGACGATGGAGAAGATGTTCACGTCTTGCGCCTCAATGCCACGCGTGGCGTCGATGAGCAGGATGCACACGTCGCTGTTCTCGATGGCACGGATGCTGCGCAGCACCGAGTAGTACTCGATGTCCTCGTTCACCTTGTTCTTCTTGCGGATGCCCGCGGTGTCGACAAGGTAGAAGTCGAAGCCAAACTTCTTGTAGCGCGAGTAGATGCTGTCGCGCGTGGTTCCGGCGATGTCGGTGACGATGTTGCGCTCCTCGTCCATGAGCGAGTTGATGAGCGACGACTTGCCGGCATTGGGACGTCCCACGATGGCAAATCGCGGCAACTCCTCGAGGGTCTCCTCGTGGCTCTTCTGTGGCATGAGGCGCACCACCTCGTCGAGCAGGTCGCCCGTGCCAGCGCCGTTGATGGCGCTTATGGAGAATGGCTTGCCAAGACCCAGGGCATAGAACTCGGCCTCGGTAAACACGCCCTCGTTGTTGTCGTCCTTGTTGGTGACAACAATCACTGGCTTGTTGCTGCGACGCAAGATGTCGGCCACGTGGTCGTCAAGGTCGGTGATGCCGTTCTTGATGTCCACGACAAAGAGGATGACATCGGCCTCTTCGATGGCCAGATGCACCTGCTTGTTGATTTCGCCCTCGAAGATGTCCTCCGAATTGACCACCCAGCCGCCCGTGTCGACCACCGACATTTCCATGCCGTTCCATTCCATGGTGCCATATTGCCGGTCGCGCGTCGTGCCGCTCGTGTCGTCAACGATGGCGGCGCGGGTTTGCGTCAGGCGGTTAAAAAGGGTGGACTTGCCCACGTTTGGACGGCCCACGATAGCCACTAATCGTCCCATTGTCTCTAAGTTGATGCTATAAATGTTTTATTCAATGTATCCAAATTGACGCAACTTGTTCTCCTGGTTGCGCCAGTCATGCTCCACCTTGACATAGAGTTGGAGGTACACGCGTTTGTCAAAGAACTTCTCGATGTCCTTGCGTGCCTCGGTGCCCACACGCTTGAGTTTGCTGCCCTGGTGCCCAATGATGATGCCCTTTTGGCTCTCGCGCTCCACATAGATGACCGCCATGATGTGGATGGCCGTCTCGCTCTCGTCAAACTTCTCCACGATGACCTGGGTGGCATAGGGCACCTCTTTGTCGTAGGTGAGCAGGATTTTCTCCCTGATAATCTCGGTGACAAAGAAGCGCGAACTGCGGTCGGTGAGGGCGTCCTTGCCAAAGTAAGGCGGACTCACGGGCAGCAACTCCACGATGCGGCGCATCAGGTTGTCCACGTTGAAGTTCTCGGTGGCGCTGGTGGGAAACACCTCGGCCTGCGGAAGCAACTCGCGCCACTGGTCGATGATGCCCATGAGTTCATCGTTGCCCTTGAGCAGGTCAATCTTGTTGATGACCAGCAGCACGGGTATCTTCTCCTTGGCCACCTTGTCGAGGAAGTCCTGGTTCTTGGTGGGTTTCTCCACGACATCGGTCACATAGAGCAGCACGTCGGCATCGACGAGGGCACCGGTGGAATACTCCAGCATGCTCTCCTGCAAGCGGAACTTGGGCTTGAGCACACCCGGCGTGTCGCTGAACACGATTTGGTAGTCGTCGCCATTGACGATGCCCATGATGCGATGGCGCGTGGTCTGCGCCTTGCTGGTGATAATCGACAGGCGCTCGCCCACCAGGCGGTTGCTCAAGGTGGACTTGCCCACATTGGGGTTACCCACAATGTTGACAAAGCCCGCGCGGTGCGTGGGCTGTGTGCTGGCGGCAACGGGTGCCGTCGTGGGGTCTATGGTCGATGGTGCACTCATGCAGCAAGACTCAAATAGACCAGATGAGGTATTCAGCGCCCCATGTGAAGCCGGCGCCAAAAGCCGTGAGCACAATCTTGTCGCCTTTGTGCAGACGATGCTTGTTCTCGTCGAGGCACAAGGGGATGGAGGCGGCACTGGTGTTGCCACGATACTCAATGTTCACGAGCACCTTCTCGGGGTCGATGCCCAAGCGGCTTCCCACGGCCTCGATGATGCGCAAGTTGGCCTGATGGGGTACAAACCACTGGATGTCGTCCACAGTGATGCCGTTGCGGTCCATCACGTCTTGCGACGAGGTGAGCATGTCCATCACGGCATGCTTGTAGACCGCGCGACCTTCCTGATAGACGAAATGCTCGCGTGCGTCAATCGACTCGTGCGAAGCGGGCTTGGCCGAGCCACCTGCCTTATAGACCAGGTGCTCCAGACCGCTGCCATCCACGTGGAAGATGCCGTCGATGATGCCGTCGCCCTCGTCGGTGGGCTCCATGAGCACCGCTGCGGCGGCGTCGCCAAAGAGCGGGCACGTCTGGCGGTCCTCATAGTTGGTCATGCTCGACATCTTCTCGGTGCACACCACGACCACCTTTTTATATAAGCCGGCCTTGATATAGGCACTGGCATCGTAACTTGCCACGATAAATCCCGCGCAAGCGGCCTGAATGTCATAGCCATAGCACTTGCTCTCCATGCCGCAGCCGTGGGCGATGACGCTCGCCGTCGACGGGAAACGGTAGTCGGGGTTCGACGTAGCGCAAATGAGCAAATCCACCTCGTCGGGGCTCGTGCCCGTGGAGGCAAGCAATTTGTTCACCGCCTGGATGCCCATATAGGATGAGCCCACGTCTTTCTTCAAGATGCGACGCTCCTTGATGCCCACGCGAGTAGTAATCCACTCATCGTTGGTTTCCACCATGTGCGAGAGTTCCTCGTTGGTGAGCACATAGTCGGGAATGTAAGAGGCTATTCCCGTTATCTTTGCATTGCGCATAATTGCTGTTGCTGATAATTCAAAACAAAGCGCACCCTAAATAAAAGTGTGACCCTGCGAGGGTCGCCGCCTTCTATTTAGGACACGCCGACTGTTGCTAATCTGTGTAGATGCCTGCGCACCCGCCCGTTGGTCACGATGCGGCAACCTCCATCACCTGGCGGCCACGATAGTAGCCACACTCAGGGCATACGGTGTGATAAATGTGCCATGCACCACAGTTGCTGCACTGAGCAATGGTGGGAGCCACAGCCACGTCGTGCGTACGACGCTTGGCGGTGCGGGTCTTTGATTGTCTACGTTTAGGATGTGCCATTTCGTTTTCTTCTTGTTATAAAATAATAATAATGTTGTTGTTTCACTCTTCGTGCAGTTTACGCAGTGCCTCCCATCGTGGATCGATGGAGGCCTGCGCGTCGCTGTCGTCCTCTTCGCTGCCAGCCAGTTCGGTGGCCCGATGCTGTCCCAGCAATTCCATCATCGCCTCGTTGCACTCACCCTCAGGGTGGCTGTGCGTGATGGGGATGTCGAGCAGCACGGTGTCGCGCACGATGGGAGCCAAGTCCAGTTCGTTCCATCCCTCGGGGATGGTGAGCACGCCGTCCACGCTGTCGTCCACCTCGTCGCCTTGCTGCTTCACCGTCACGCTATAGTGCGTGTCGATGGGCAACTCCAACTCGTCGAGGCAACGGTCGCACGTCGTGACCACGGTGCCCGAGCACGACACTTCAAGTTGAAACAGCCCCTCGTGCTCGTGCGTCACGTCCACATCGACTTCGACACGTGCACTGCGCAACTCAGTAGGCTCGATTCGGTTAAAAAAATCGCCATCGAGTGCATAACTAAACCGCTGACTACCAAATGGTAATCCGTTCAATTTCAACTTAAAGGAAGCCACTATTTACTGACTCTTTTGCGAAAAGTCGGCACAAAGGTAAGAACTTTCCCGCTAATAATCAACGATTTTACATTTTTTTTCTTTCCAACCCACGATGAAGTTCCTCTACGAGGCACTTGCATCACGGCATTACATGACCAAGCGGCGTGCATCTCCGATGCGACTCTGGGCGGCGGGGGCGTCATGTGTGCAAATGCGTCGAAGACGCTTGATGCCCCGAAGGGGCTATTTGTTCGAAGGACCATGCAAGCACCTCGAAGAGGTGCGCCGCTTGGTCACAAACGACCGAACATGTAGGTGCCTCGAAGAGGAACTTCAAACACCGGCAGAACAAAGTCTCGCACAAATGAAGTTCCTCTTCGAGGCACTTGGTGCCACCGACATGAGGTAACTCCTCGCCCGGAGGGCGACCTTTGAGTAACCCCCAGTAGGTAAGGCTCGAACAGCCTTACCCACTGGGGGATGTGGTGCAATCATAAAAACGTCGCCTGCGGCGACCACCTTGCCAGCGACTTAGTCCTTGAGGAAGTATTTCTCGTCGCTTTCCTCACCACCGTCAAGGATAATCTTCCGGTATTCCTCGGCAAATGTAGCAATCGAGCAAGTCGACAGCAAGGGGGTCGCCGCAGGCGACAGACGATAGCAGTTGCGACTACCCCCAGTGAAAGCAACCTGCTCGCCGAGGCTCGCTCGGTCGCTTTTACTGGGGGTTACTCAGCGGGCACCCTCCGGGTGCGACGGCATCATCACCACACACAAGGCAAGACGATCGGGTCGTCAACCAAACTGGATGGTGTTGCTCGACTCCTGGCGACGTGCCGAGGCGGGTTTTTCGCCTGCCGTGTCGGGTTTTGCGGGCTCCGAGGGACGTGCGGCGGCCATCTGCAACTCGCGCACACGCTGCTTGCGCTCGGGCTGGCGGTTGTAACTCGTGGTGTTCTCGAGAATTTCCAGGATGTCGTCGTTGTCGATGTCCTGCGGGCGCAGCACGATGTATTGTGCCTCGGCTTGCGCACGCTCCACCCCGCGCACGGCATCTTTGCCATAGACGCTCTCCAGGCGCTCCTTGTCGTCGGCGCCCACCTTTTCCTCCACAGCGGGACGCGGCACCTTGGGACGTGCCACGGCCGGACCCTCGGTCTCGCCCTCAAGCGACACGTTGAAGCCAGCGGCAAGGATGGTAATCTTGATGCGGTCGTCGAGCGACTCGTCGTAGCAGAAACCCGTAATCACGTCCACCTCCTGGCTGAAGTTGGCCATGAACGCCTGCATCTCGCTCATCTCGGCCATCTTGAAGGGATTCTCGGCCTTGGGGTTGTAACTCACGTTGATGAGGATGCGTTGCGAGCCATAGACGTCGCGGTTCTTGAGCAGCGGCGACTCCAGAGCGTCCTCGATAGCCTTGGTCACGCGGTTCTCGCCCTCGCCATAGCCCGAACTGATGATGGCCACGCCGCCATTGCGCAGGGTGGTGTTCACATCGTTGAAGTCCAGGTTCATCTGTCCGTCGGCGGTGATGAGTTCGCTAATCGAGCGAGCGGCGATGGTGAGTGTGTCGTCGGCCTTGCCAAAGGCATTGTTGAAGTCCAGGTCGGGATAAATGTCGATGAGGCGCTGGTTGTTGATGATGAGCAGCGCGTCCACATATTTGCTCATCTCGTCGGCGCCATCGAGGGCCTTGAGAATCTTCTTCTGACCTTCAAAGAGGAATGGTATGGTGACGATGCCAATGGTGAGCACACCCTTCTCGTGGGCGATGCGCGCCACGATGGGTGCTGCTCCGGTGCCCGTGCCGCCACCCATGCCAGCGGTGATAAACACCATCTTGGTCTGGTCGTCAAACAGCGCCGCGATGTCGTTAGCGCTCTCCTCGGCAGCCTGGCGAGCCACCTCGGGCTTGTTGCCGGCACCCAGGCCCTCGGTAGTGGTGGGGCCTATGAGCAGGCGGTTAGGGACGGGCGACATGTTCAGCGCCTGACGGTCGGTGTTCAGCACGACAAACGACACGCCGGCCACGTGTTGCTCATACATGTGGTTGATGGCATTGTTGCCGCCGCCACCCACGCCCACGACCTTGATGATGGTGGGCGTCTTTTCGGTCTCGACAAATCCAGGATTGTCCTGAATCATATCTTGGATATTCTTGTCGGGGATATTGGAGGTATTCATCTTGTGTTATCTTAGAAAATGTGAATGAATGATGCAGTATGTGATGTCATGTGGGGTTGCAAAAGATTATATTTCCTCTTCATCCTCCGACATGTACTGTGAAAACTTTCT
>CACWKM010000076.1 GCA_902761475.1 uncultured Bacteroidales bacterium | reverse complement strand
TAAACAGATTGTGGCCAGCCACTTGTATGCTCAGGCGGTCGTTGAAGAATGTCTTGGTGAGGCTCACATAGGCGTACCATCCTGGCTTGGTAATCGACATGTTCTCCTTGTCGCCCTTAGAGGTGAACATTAGGTTGGCCTGCGCGGTAAGGGTGGGCGTAATTCTGATATTGTTGTTGAACTGGACCAGGAAGATGGCCTTCTTGGGGCTCAAGTATCCTACAGGCGACGGAATCTTAATCCAGTCTTTTATCATGGCCAGGGTGAGCGAAGGTTGGTAAATGCCAAACTTGGGTGTGAGTGAAACCATGGCTCGGATGGCGTCGGCGTGGTCCACGTTGCCACGAGTGATGAGTGTGGTCTCGGGGTTGCCCGGCACCGACTGGCCCACGTTGACAATCACGTCGGCAGTACGCCTGTAGTCGAAACTGACGCGCAGCCATTGCCACATCGCCATGAGCGAGGCCTCGTTTTGGATGGCGGGCTTGAGCATGGGGTTGCCGCTCTCCCAGGTGAAACGGTTGGCATAGGTGACCGCACCATTGAGCATGTAGTAATAGGGGCGCCTAATCTTCATGGCATAGTTTGCCATGAGTTGCACTTTTCCGGCGCGCGCCATCAGTCCCACACTGGGGAAGAAGTGGTGGTAGGTCTTGCTCTGGTCGGCGATGCGCTCACCGGCGTTGTAGTAGTCGCTGGTCACGTTCTCGTTGCGCAGCCCGAGTCGCAGTTGCCCGAAAGGTAGCGGATGGGCATACTCGACAAAGAGCGTGTAGTTGCGCTCGCGCTGCTCGGTGAAAGTGGTGGGCACAATCTGCTCGGGGTTGATATAGTCGTCGTTGCGATTGGTGAGGTCATACTCCGCCCCGGCTTGCAGATTGCCTCCCCACAATGCCCACGAGAGGACGAGTTTAGAGGCCCACAACTGATTGCGCACCACACTACGGCTGGTCACCGTGCGGCTCTCTTGTTCCTGGCTCACCTCATCGTTGAATTCGTTCTTGCGGTCTTTCCAGAACAGATAGTCGGTGTTGAAGTCGATGCTCGTCTTGCCCACCTTGCCGTTATAGTAGGCATTGAGCGTGTGAGTCATGTTTGATTTCGTGTTGCCGTAGATTGTGTTGTCGAGGTGGTCGTAGAATGCGCCGTCGGCAGTCACATCGGCCGTGAAAGTGCTGTGGTGTTCATTGCGGAACCAAGCCTTGGTGTCGTAGCGGAAACCGATGGCATGGTTGTCGTTGAAAATGTAATTGGCGCCAACGGAGGCGTAGAGCGAGCGCGACACGGCATTACTGCCACTCTTTTCTATCATTTGCCACACCTTGTCGGTGTTCACGTCGAGGGTGATGTCGTTACCGTTCCACATGTGGTAGTCGTTGTACCACGCGCTGCCGAACACGTCCAGGCCGCGGTGACGATAGTTCCAATCGAGGCCAAGGTCCAGGTCGTTGTTGCAACTGCGGAAATAACTGGCGGTGGTGTTGAACGAGAACCCCTCGCCCTGCGGCCGTTTGGTCTTGATGAGGATGACGCACTCCACTTCGGCCTTGTATTTCGCACCGGGGTTGGTGATGAGTTCCACAGTCTGGATGTTCTCGCTCTGAATCTGGTCGAGTTCTCTCTTGTCGCGCAACAAGCGTCCGTTCACATAGATGAGCGGTGTTCCCTTTCCGAACACCTCGATGCCGTCGGCCTTTTTCTGCACGCCGGGCAGGTTTTCCAGCACTTTGTTGGCTGTTCCCACCTTGCTCAGCAGCGTGCCGTCGACATCGGTCTTGATGCCCTCGGTGGTGAGTTTGTAGGTGGGACGCGCGGCGGTCACCGTCACCTCGCCCAGCATGGTGCTCTCGGGCTGCAACTGGATGGTGCCCATGTCGCCCGTAGTGGGCAAGTAGAGGGTGTGATAGCCCAGGCAAGACACCTTGACAATGGCGCAGTCGTTGAGGCACTCGACGGCAAACAGGCCATCGGCATCGGTGGTTGACCCAGAAATATAGGCGCTGTCGGGGTTCAGGATGACCACATTGGCAAACGCCACGGGAGCGCCGTGCTCGTCAATAACGCGTCCCGTGAAATTGGTTGCCGTGGCTGCCAGCGCCACAAGCAACAAGAGCGATGAGATTAAAATGTTACGTTTCATGATTGTATCTTATTGTTTTTGTTTTTTCGTCGCAAATTCATTTCTGCGTTCAATTATTAGATGCACCCGACTGGGCGAAAAGTTGCAGCCGGGCGAAAAAAAGCCATAGGTTTCGGTGGGGCGACCATGATGGCGGGGAAGGTAAAAACATCATTTTTAGGTATTTCCGGGCGAAGGGATTGTGGGTAATTTTACATTGCAAAATATAGGGAAATGCGTGCCTGTAAATACATATTTTTCGTTTTGATGGCGATGGTGGCGCAATGCGTTGTTGCTCAGTCGCTCGCCACGGGCGTGGTGCTCGACGGCGAGTCGCTGGAGCCTGTGGTGGGCGCCACGATTTCTAATGCCCAAAACGGCAAGGTGCTCACCGTCACTCAAGCCGACGGCTCGTTTTCCATACCTAAAAATGGTGATATCCAGTTGCGGATATCAGCCATTGGCTACAAGGCTTTGGTCACGGCGCCCGTTGCCGACGGACGATATTTGTTGCTCACCGAGGTGAGCCAACTGGGCGAGGTGGTGGTGACGGCTCAAGAAAACCGCGGCCTGACCACGTCGTCGAGGATTGAGAAGCACGCCATGGAGCATTTGCAGCCGTCGAGTTTCGCCGACATTCTGGAACTGCTGCCCGGTGGCCGCAGCGCCGACCCGTCGCTCAACGCGCCCAACAACATCCACATTCGCGAACTCTCCACCGGCAACAGCAACTATGCCACCTCGTCGCTCGGCACGAGTTTCGTCATCGATGGCGCACCGGTCTCGACCAACGCCAACATGCAATACCTGGCCGGCGCCTGGGACGACGTGGCTACCAAGCGCGACAACACCAACGCGGGCGTGGACATGCGCACAATCTCGACCGACGACATTGAGCGCGTGGAGGTGGTGCGCGGCATCCCCTCGGTAGAATATGGCGACCTGACGAGCGGACTCGTCAAGATTGAGCGTCGCCGCGGAGGCCACGACATCCGCTTCCGCCTGAAAGCCGACATGGGGTCCAAACTGTTCTACGCGGCAAAGGACTTTGAGTGGGAACAACGCCGCCTCACCCTCAACGTGAGCGCCGACTACCTCGATGCCAAGGCCGACCCGCGAAACAGTTACGAGAACTACAAGCGCCTCACCCTCTCGACACGCCTGCACAAATCGTGGGAAAAAGAAGCCTACGCCCTCGCCCTGACGTGCAACCTCGACTTCACCAAGTCGCTCGACAACGACAAGGAGGACGTGGACCAGACCTATAGCGCCGAGGATTCCTACAAATCGCGCTACGACCGATATGCCATTCTCTCGGCATTGAAACTCAACATGAAGCGGTCGTCGTGGTTCAAGTCGGCGGAATTGTCGTTCTCGACCTCATTAGAGAGCGACCTGATAGAGCGCACGCGCCTGGTGCAACTGTCGCGCATGACCGTCGCCCCGCTGTCGAAGGAAGAAGGCGAAAACGACGCTGTGATTCTCCCGTTCAAGTACATCGGCCACCACAAGGTGGAAGGCATGCCGCTCAATGCGTTTGCCAAACTCAACGCTCGCCTGCAAGTTCCCAACAACACCGTATCCAACACGCTGCTGGTGGGTGCCGACTGGAATCTGGACAAGAACTATGGCCGCGGACAAGTGTTCGACCCGCTCAAGCCGGTCTATACGGGCATCTCGTCGCGCCAGCGCTCACTCAAGGACATCCCTGCCAATCACCGCCTGTCGTTTTATGTAGAGGAGAACCTGAAATGGCCCACCGCCATCGGTTCCTTTGAGTTGGCTGCTGGCATCCGTGCCACCACCATGCTCAACCTGTCGAAAGACTACACCATGAACGGCAAGTTCTATTGGGACCCTCGCGCCAACATCGGCTACTCGTTGCCCAAGTTCACGCTGTTCGGCCAGCCCACCTTCGTGCGCCTTGCCGCCGGCATAGGGCAGCACACCAAGATGCCCACCATGGAGCAACTGTTCCCCGACATGATGTACATCGATTTCATCCAGTTGAACTACTATCACGACAATCCCGACTATCGCCGCATCAACCTGATGACCTACGTCGTGAATCCTCGCAACACGGCCTTGGAGCCTGCGCGCAACCTCAAGAAGGAAATTACGCTCGACGTGAACGTGGGCGGCAACCGCCTTTCGGTGACCGCCTTCCGCGAGAAGATGACGTCGGGATTTCGCACCCAGTCCTACTATCGCACCTATCAATACAAGCAATACGACGCCAGCGGCATCAACGCCGCCACATTGACGGCGCCGCCAGCGCTGGCAGACCTGCCCTATACCGTGGTCAACGAGTTGGCGGGTTATGGCAACTACACCAACGGCAGTATGACCCTGAAAGAGGGCATAGAATACACACTCGAGACCAAGCGCTTCCCGGTGATACTCACGCGCCTCACCATCAACGGCGCCTATTTCCGCACCACCTACGACAACTCCATCGTCGACTCCTACCGCCCAAGCCAGGTAATCGACAACCGCCAGATACAATACGTGGGACTGTATGCCAACGACGACGGCTCGGTGAGGCAGTCCTTCAACACCAACTTCACCCTCGACACCGACATTCCACGCCTCAAGTTGGGCTTCTCGGTGTCGGCACAATGCCTGTGGTTCACCACGTCGCGGCGCAAGGAGGTGAGCAACTATCCCGTCCAATATATTGCCCCCGACGGCTCCATTCACGATTGGCAAGACAGCGATGCCGACGACATGTACTTGCGCTGGCTGGTGCGCGACTACTCGCCCTCGCAGTTCGAGGAAAACCGCGTGCCATTTGCCATGAACGTGAACATCAAAGTCACCAAGAAACTCTTTGGCGACCGGTTGCACATCGCCATGTTTTGCAACAAACTGCTGGACTACACACCCGACTATGTGAGCCGCGGCACCACCATTCGCCGCCATGTCACGCCCTACTTTGGACTAGAAATGAACATCAAGTTATGAAGCAACGCCTCCTTTACATATCACTCCTGCTGCTTGCCCTGGCTGTCGCGGCCTGCGCGCCCATTGAGGACGACCTGTTCACCACCGCGCGCATCACCGTTGCCGCCACCGACGGCACCTCGATTACCGGTGTGCAAGCCCAGGTGAAACTCACCAACGTGAACACGCACCAAGTCACCACCGTTGCCGACTTCAATGGCACCAGCGTGACCGTGGAGTTGCTGCGTGGCGCCTATCAAATCGACGTGGAAGGCGTAGCGGCATGCGTGGGCAACAATGGAGCGACACGCCATCGTCAATTCCGCTGCCAGAGCGACTACACGGAAATCGTGAGCGCACACGCTAACGAGGTTACACTCAACATCATCTTCCTGGACTGACATGAAACGCCTACTTTGCTACATATTCGTCATCGTAACAATCAAGATGGTGTCGCTGGGTGCCAATGTCGACTCGGCGCTGGTGGAGCACACGACGTTGGGACAACTGCCGCACCTCGAGTCGCTGCGTAACCCCGCGCTGCACGGGTTGTACTATCGCACGTCGTTCTCGGCGCTGTCGTTGGGCCTCGACCTGCAACGCCAGTCGCAAGCCTTCGTTCCCGAGAAGGGCACGGGCTATACCCTGCCCTACCTCAAAGTGAACACCTATCATCACCTGAACGAGAAGTCGGCCGTGTGGGGCGAGGCGTCCTACACCACAGGCAAGCAACATGCCGTGCGGTGGAATTCCACCAGCGACTACGACCTGCTGCAGCCCTATGTGCTTGCCGACACCGTGGGTGGCGACACGCGCCGCGAGCGCTATGCCATCGCGGGCGGCTACGCCTTGCGCCTGAACCGCTGGGCGTTGGGCGTGGAGATGCGCGTCAGGGCCGAGCAGGAATACCGTCGCCGCGACCCGCGCATGAGGGGCGTCGTCACCGACCTGACGCTGCGCTTGGGCGCGGGATATGAACTTGGCAGGTATCGGCTTGCAGCAACCTTCGAGGGAAACATCTATCGGCAGACCAACAGCGTGGCCTTCTACCGCGAGGAAAGCGTCATCCCGGAATATCAAATGACCGGACTGGGAACTGAATACAGCCGTTTCTCGGGCGACAAGCGCAGCCTGTACCACGACGGCGGCGGCGTGGCGGTCATGCTTCATGCCTCGCCTGTCGACCACAACGGTTTCTATGCCAACGTCACGCTCGACACGCACCGCTATCACCGCAAACTCGCCGAATACAACTCCATGCCGCTCACCGACCTGTATAACGAACTGGCCGGCGTGACAGTGGGCTGGGAGCGTAAGGGGCGTTACCACATCGCGGCCTTCGGGCATTTCGACTATACGCGGCGCACGGGCAACGAGCAGGTGGGAGGCGCTTCCGATGCGCGCTATTTCCCCGTGATTGCACGCCTGACGATGTATAAAAGCCATGTGCTCGATGGCCATGTGGGCGCACTACTGGGCAAGGAGCAATGGCATGTGGCCCTGATTGCGGGCTACGCCTCGCGAGGCGAGAAATACGTCTATCCGCACCGCCAACTCGACAGTGGCCACGTCTATGCCCGCCTGCAAGGGCAAGGTTTCTTGCGCCCCTCGAGCAAACTCCAACTCACGTTGGAAGCCAATGCGGCCCACTCGGCCTGCGTGAGCGACAAGTTCGTCATGCCCTTTGCCAACATGGACGCCAGCACGTCGCGACTCATGCGGCACAAATACGACTACGCCAAGGCTAACTACACCACCGTGGGCGCAAAAGTGCGCGCCGACTATGCCTTGAAGACATCGCGTTTCGGCCTATTCGCCGAACTGGGCGGCGACGTGACGTTCTGCTCGATGAGCGAACACCAAACGACGCTTCAAACTTCAATTGGAATCACATTCTAAACAAAAAACAATAATCAAAAAACAACCACAGAAATGAAAAAATTATTCTTGAAAAGCATCATGATGGTGGCCGCGATGGCCATGTGTTTGACTTCGTGCAAGAGCGACGACCCCACCCCGGTCATTGCCACGACAACGGTCTCGCTTGAGGTTCCCGCCAACCTCGAGAATCCCGCATTGAGCAATGCCAAAGCCACCCTTACCAATGTCGAAACGCAAAAAGTGACCACTGTCGATGGCGCGGCTTTCGTCAAGGATGGCAATGGTTACGCCATCGCATGCAACAACCTGGAAGCCGGCACCTACAACGTGAAAGTGACGGGACATCTCGACTTCACCCTCAAGGGCGTTGCCGGACAAAAAGACTTTGAGGTGAATGTGGCCAATGTGGCGATTTCGGAGAACTCGCACAACGTGAAACTCACGGTTTCCACCTTCACGGCGCAGGGCGGCTTCGTCATCAGCGAGATTTTCTTCACTGGCTCGAAAACGCCCGAGGACAAGTCCTATAGCGGCGACCAGTACATCATCATCACCAACAATTCCGATGTCACCCTGTATGCCGACAGCATCGCCGTGCTCGAGTCGAGTTTCTTGACTACCGACAAACAGGACTACACCCCCGACATCATGTCGACACACTTCTCGGTGCAGGCCTGCTACATGATTCCCGGCACTGGCAAGAGCGTGCCCGTGGAGCCCGGCAAGAGCCTCACGCTCGCCGTGAACGCCATCAACCACAAGACCGAGCAACCCAACTCCATCGACCTGAGCGGTGCCGACTTTGAGTTCTTCGACGTGACCTCAAATCCCAATTTCACCGATGTGGATGGCGCAGCCCCCAACCTCGACAAGTGGTTCTGCTACACCGCCACCATCTACCAGTTCCACAGCCGTGGCTTCAACTCGATGGCCATTGCCAAGATGAAGACCGGCAAGGAAGACTGGCTCACGAACTATGTGTACGATGCCACCTATTTGTTCGTCTTCGGCGACTTCTCTAAGGAGATGACCAAGAAAGGCATCTACAAAGTGCCCAACGAGTGGATTCTCGACGGCGTGAACCTGAGTGTGGAGTCGATGCGCCAATGGAACGTACTCGACGCGTCGATTGATGCCGGCTGGACTTACTGCGGCAAGGTGGACAAGGACGAGACGCGCTTCAACAAGTCGGTCATCCGCAAGCAGGATGCCAACGGCAAGTACATCGACACCAACAATTCGAGCAACGATTTCATTCCTGAGGCTCCCGCTTCGTTGTTCAACAAGTGAGACCAATGAAACGCCATATTTTATTACTATTTGCCGCACTGGCGCTGCTGCCCTTGTGGGCAGCGGCCCAGTTGCCGCAAGACCCCGACGTGCGCAAAGGCACGCTCAAGAACGGGATGACCTATTACATCCGCCACAACGCCAAGGAGGCCGGACTCGCCGACTTCTACATCGCGCAGCGCGTGGGGTCCATCCTCGAGGAACCTCGCCAGCGAGGCTTGGCACACTTCCTTGAGCACATGGCCTTCAATGGCACCAAGCACTTCCCTGGCAAGAACGGCAAGCCCGGCATCGTGCCCTGGTGCGAGAGCATTGGCGTCTTGTCTGCTCGTGCTTCACGACTGGAGTCACTATCTGCTGCTCGACGATGAGGAAATCGACAAAGAGCGTGGCGTGATTCATGAGGAATGGCGCACACGGCGTGCCGGCATGGCCGTGCAGCGCATGCAGGAGAACGTGATGCCGCGCATCTATGCGGGCACGAAATATGAGGACTGCATGCCCATCGGCTCAATGGATATCGTTGACAATTTCCCCTATCAAGACCTGCGCGACTACTACCAAAAGTGGTATCGCCCCGATTTGCAGGCCATCGTGGTAGTGGGAGACTTCGACGTGGACAAGATGGAGAAGAAAATCAAAAAAGTATTCTCTCCCATTCCCATGCCCAAACATCCTGCCGAGCGCACCTCTACCAGAAGCGCGACGCCACCCCCGACAGCGAGAAGAACAGCGAGGCCTATCTGCGCGGCGACTACATCGACCGCCTCATCAGCACCATGCTGAACGACCGTTTTGCCGAGTTGAGGCAGCAACCCGGGTCGCCCATCCAGAGCGCCACAGGTCGCGCCTCTACCTTCTTCGTCAGCCGCACCAAGGAAGCCTTTTCCATCAGCATCAGTTGCAAGGAAGACAACATCCTGGGCGGCATCATTGCTGCCGTGGGCGTCGCCGAGCAAGCGCGCCAGCACGGATTCACCCAAGATGAGTTAAGCCGCGCCAAGAGCCTATTCCTCAATGCCGCCGAGCGACGTTACAAGATGCGCGACGACTTCCGCAACTCGCACTATGTGAACGAGTGCGTGAGCAACTTCTTGACGGGCGAACCGCTTGTCTCGACAGAATTTGAACTGAACAACACCCGCCTGCTCGACCAGCAGGTGACGCTCGACGAGGTGAATGCCGCCGTGCGCGACCTCATTTCCGACCGCAACCAGGTCGTGGTCATGTATGCCCCCGACAAGGAAAGCGTCGTCCTCCCGACCGAAGCACAGATTGAGCAGGTAATCACCGCCGCTCAACGCCTCGCCTATGCCCCCTATACCGAGCAGCAATTGGCCAGCGACCTGATTAGCCAGCAACCCACGCCGGGCACCATTGTGAGCGAGAAACCCTACAGGCACGGCTTTACCGAATTCACGCTGTCTAACGGCATGAAAGTGTATGCGCGCAAGACCGATTTCAGCGCCGATGCGGTTTCCCTGGAGATGAAAAGTGAGGGTGGCACCTCGCTCTTCGGCGATGAGGACATCCCCAACTTCACCCTCGTGTCGAGCGGTGTGACCGAGGCCGGCGTGGGCGACTTTGACCTCATCAGCCTGCGCAAAATGCTGGCTGGCAAGTCGGTGCGCGTGAGCCCCTCGGTGGGTTCCACGGGACAGAGCATCAACGGCACCTCGTCGGTGAAGGACATGCGAACCATGTTTGAACTCGCCTATCTTTATTTCACCGCGCCACGGCGCGACACCACGGCCTACAACGAGTTCATCAGCCGCAACCGCGCCTTCCTCACCAATCGCAATGCGTCGCCCAAGGTCGACTACAACGACTCCATTCGGGCCATTCTCTATGGCCATCATCCCCGCTTGGAGCCAGTCACGCAGTCAACGCTCGACCATGTGAGTTATGACCGCCTGCTCGACATCTACCGCAAGAGTTTTAGCGACGCGTCAAGTTTCAAGACCGTCATCATTGGCAACTATGATGAGGGCGAGTTGCGCGAGTTGATGTGTCAATACCTCGCCTCGCTGCCCAGCGCAGGCAAGCAGGCATCGACCGACTTCAGCCGTGTGCCGCAGATTGTGGGTGGTCAGGCCGTACACAAATTCACCAAGAAGATGGCGACACCACTGGCCAACGTGAGCATCTTCTACACTGCCGACGTGCCCTTCACCGCGCAGAGCGACCTCGCGCTCGACTTCCTCAAGCGCTGCCTCTCGATTGCCTACACCGACTCGGTGCGCGAGGAAAAGGGCGGCACCTATGGCGTGAGGGTGGATTTTGACCTCGACAAGGACGACAGGCCGAATGCCACTTTCAAGATTTCCTATAATGCCGACCCCAAGCGCTACGACGAACTCAATCCGATTATCTACCAGCAGTTGCAACATATCGCCGAGCGAGGACCGTTGCAGTCGAGCATGGACAAGGTCAAGCAATATCTCACCAAGCAATATGCTCAAATGGCGATTACCAACGACTATTGGAACTACGTCATCTGGCATGAACTTGACGACGACGTGGACTTCGACCGCGACTATTGCACCATGGTTGAAAATATGACGGCAAGCGATGTGCAGCAAATGGCCGCACGATTGCTCGCCGCAAAAAGATGTATTGAAGTTTCTATGCTTTCTGAATAGCCAAGACCCAATTTTGCAAGTCGTATAACGAAAGTTGTGACATCCCCACACGAGCAGCGGTTGCCGCCCATCGTGTGGGGATTGTTGCAAATTGTTGGGCGCGATGAGGGCACAAATCAATTTTTATTGCTTACTTTGCATCTCAAAATTGAATTGAATCACTCATGTACTACACTGGCATCATCATCGCCATCATGACCTTTCTCACGATAGGCATTTGGCACCCCATAGTCATCAAGACGGAGTATCACTGGGGCACGCGTCCCTGGATTGTTTATCTGCTCATTGGCATCAGTTGCATCATCGCCGCCCTGTTCACCGCCAACATCTATCTGTCGTCGTTTCTCGGCGTGTTTGGCGCGTCGGCCCTGTGGGGCATCGGCGAGTTGTTCCACCAGCGCAAGCGCGTGCTCAAAGGCTGGTTTCCCATGAATCCCAAGCGCAAGCACGACTACAATAAAGCATGAAGCATGAGTGGGCACATAGGGACATCGGTCGCAGGCAGCAACTGTTTGCCTGGGTCTTGTTGTCGGTCTATGTGCCGATGCTTTTGCTCGCTTCGCTTCATGTGCACCCACTCAACGAAAACGCCATCGTTGAGTGCCGTGAGTGCCAAGGTGACGTTCATCACCCGGGGCACATCACCGCCGTTGAGGTGCATCACGACGACTGCCTGCTCTGTCGCTTCCTCACCACACAGATTGATGCGCCCAAAGAGGCTGACGGCATCGTTGTGAGTCAGGCTGTCGACAAAACTACGTTTTACCATGCCGCCGACCCTGTTCTCATGGCGGTGGCGCATCCCACATTACGTGCTCCCCCCTTCATTTTGTGATTTGTTCGGCTTTTGCCTGATAGTCTGCCAGAGATTGTCGGGCTCATTCACTTTGTCGTTTTATCACAAAAGAATCACAGAATGAAATCCTATTTTTCTATTCTGCTACTGGCGTGCACAGTCACGGCGGCAGCGCAAGACGCGGTTGTGCTCGACTCGACCGACGTGTTCTTTCGCCACATCGAACTAAAACAAGTGGTGGTTACCAGTCCCACTGGTGCGTTGAAAATGGAAGATATGTCGATGCCCGCTGCGGTCATCGACCGCAACGAACTGCGATTAACACCAGCCACCAACATCGTTGACGCGGTGGCGAAGTTGCCTGGCGTGGCGCAGGTGAGCACGGGCAGCGGCATTTCAAAGCCCGTGATTCGCGGACTCGGATATAACCGTGTGGTCGTGGTGGCCGACGGCGTGCGCCAGGAGGGCCAACAATGGGGCGACGAACACGGCGTGGAGATTGACGGCAATGCTGTCAGTTCGGTCGAGGTGCTCAAGGGGCCCGCAAGCCTGCTCTACGGGTCGGACGCACTGGCGGGAGTGCTCAAACTAAACACCGACCCCGTGGTGTCGTTGGGCAAGATGCGCGTGAATGTGAACACCGAGTACCACACCAACAATGGCTTGGTGAACTACTCGCTCAACTTCGGCGGCAACAAGCAAGGCGTGACGTGGAATCTCCGCTATGGCGACAAGTTTGCCCATGCCTATAAAACTCCCATCGACGGTTATGTGCCCAACACGCAGTTCCGCGAACGGGCATTCTCGGCCATGCTGGGTGTTAACCGCTCGTGGGGCCACACGCGGCTCTTGGGGTCCTATTTTCACCTCACGCCCAGCATCGCCGAGGGTGAGCGAGACCCACTCACGGGTGAACTTGAACAGCCCTACGACGACACCAAGACCTACCATCACGGCTTGCCGTTTCAGCAAGTTTACCACTACAAAGCGGTGCTGGACAATGCTTTTTACATTGGGCAAGGGCGACTCAATGCGATGCTGGCCTATCAGCAAAACCGCCGGCAAGAATATGAGGAACCCGACGAATACGGGCTATTCCTCAAGTTGCACACGGTGAACTACAATGTGCATTATGTGACGCAGCGCATAGGCAACTGGCGCGTGACAGGCGGGGTGAATGGCATGTGGCAACGCTCGCTCAACGCAGGCAGGGAATATCTCATTCCAGACTATAGCCTTTTCGACTTCGGTGTGTTCGTCGCCACGACAGCCGACATGGGACGTTGGGTGCTGAATGGTGGCCTACGTTTCGACAACCGCCACATCAGCAGCCACGAACTCATCGAGGACGATGCGCCGCGCTTCGAGGCTTTCAAGCGGGATTTTAGCGGTGTCACGGCCAGCGTGGGTGCCGTGTGGCATGCCACCGAACGGCTTGACCTCCGAGCCAATGTGGCACGAGGCTTCCGCGCACCCAACATCAGCGAACTGGCCAGCCACGGCGAGCATGAGGGATCGCTGCGATATGAGGTGGGAAA
>CACWKM010000075.1:8977-12353 GCA_902761475.1 uncultured Bacteroidales bacterium | reverse complement strand
CAAGGTTCCTCCCCCTTCCATACCATAGTGTATGCAGGAAACACCGGATTGACACGCGGCGCGAAAGCCGTTATGATGTTGCCGGAATGGGAGGGCGAGAACATGATCGACTGTCTGCTGTTTGATTTTGACGGAACACTCTTTGACACGGTGGAGGGTATCACCAAGTCGGTCACTTTAGAGCCATTAAGGTAGAGTTCGTGGGCACAGTATAGCGGATTACTCCTGGAATTATCGAAAGTTATATTACACCATGCCGCCGGGTCGCTGATGTTGACACGCGTCAAGTTGGTGCAACCCATGAAGGCGTCATTGAGTATTCGTGTTGTCGCGCCGGGAATGGTCACCGCAGTCAGGCCAGTGCAATCCTTGAACGCCTCGGCGCCAATCACACTCACATTGCTGCCAACGGTCATTGCCGTCAGGCCTGCGCAACCACAAAAAGCACCTTCTCCAATGTCGATCACCGAACTGGGAATTGTCACCGAGGTAAGCCCAGAAAGATAGCAACACAGCCTGCGCGTTATTGTCTTGACACTGTTGCCTATAACAAATGACCGAATATCACAACCCGAAAACGGAGAGCCGCTCCAACCATTGTTGCAATTCTCGGCATTCCAGTTCACCGTTTTCAATGCGCTACACCCCTGAAACACCGAGTGCCCCACGCTACTCACTTGAGCGGGAATGGTGACGGCGGTCAGCGCGGTGCAACCCTGGAACGCGCCAATCCCAATATCTTTCACGCCAGTGCCCCAATCTATCGAAGTCAAGTTGATAAAATCAGTGCACAAATAGTTCGGAATCTTCGTCACCGTGCTGCCAAAGACAACGCTCTTAACGCTTGTCACCGCGTAAAACGGATGTGTGCTGCCAAAGGAAAAACCTGCACAATTAGCGGCATTCCAAGTCAACTTGGCGATGGCAGTGCAGCCTTGAAAAGCATCGTTGCCAACGGAAGCGACCGTATTGGGTACTGTGACAGCAGTCAGTCCGGTGCAGCCCCTAAAAGCATTGGCGTCGATAGCCGTAACCGAGTAGGTTTTGCCACCGTTCGTCACACTGGCAGGAATGGTGAGCGCGCCACTGAGCGCGGTGTAATAAGGTTGTATCGTCCGCTCATAAGTCACTGTCACGGTATTGCCGTCGGAGTTCTTGTTATAACACAGGCCTCCCACCATAAAATCGTAGGCACTCGCACTCGGCGAAACAAGCAAGCACACCGCCAGCATGAGTAGCACGCGGCGACCTATATGACTGCAAGAAATTTTCATTTGATTGTTTTTTGGTTATGCTCTACAAATCGCGTTATTGTTGCAAATATCCACAAAAATGTTGGTTTTTGCAAGAAAACACCGCAAAAACGACAGTGCTCACCTTATATCACCACTTGTTGTGATTGGCCATGTGGCGAGAAAGCAGTAATTTTGCATCGATGATTCGGCATTGTATTCATCTGGCACTTTGTTGCGTGGCGGCGATTGCTGCCATGCCTTGCTTTGCACAAGCCGACGAGGACACGCTGCACCTTGCCGAACTCACTGTCACGGCCATGAAACAGGTGGACAACATGGCGAGCGTTCCCTCGGCCATCACGGTGGTGGGACGCGACGAGGCGTCGCGCAACCGCGTGATGAGCACCAAGGCCGTGGCCGACCTGGCACCGGGATTGTTCATCCCCGACTACGGCAGCCGCATGACCTCGACCATCTATGTGCGCGGCCTGGGCACGCGCATCGACCAACCCGCCGTGGGGCTCAATGTGGACAATGTGCCCGTGCTGTGCAAGGAAAACTACGACATGGACTTGATGGACATCGACCACATTGAGGTGCTTCGCGGCCCGCAAAGCACGCTCTATGGCCGCAACACCATGGGTGGCGTCATCAACATCTACACACTGTCGCCGTTCAGTTATCAAGGCACTCGGGCACTGGTGGAGGGGGCGTCGCACGGCACATGGCGTCTGGGAGCCGGTCACTATGCGCTCCTGGGCAACAACGTGGGCCTGGGAGCCACCGTCTATCACACGCGCGGCGAGGGACAATGGCGCAACGCCTACAACGGCAAGCGCGTAGACTGGGAACGGCAGACCACCGCGCGCCTCAAGGTGCAATGGCAGGCGTCGCCATCACTGATGCTCAGCAATGTGTTCACCGCCAGCGTGAGTCGGCAGGGGGGCTACCCCTACGAATACCTCGCCACTGGGCAAATTGCCTACAACGACACGTGCTTCTACCGCCGCACCACCATCACCGATGGCCTCACGCTGCGCAAGGACTGGAGCAACGTGTCGCTCATGAGCATCACCAGTTACCAGTATATCGACGACAACATGACGCTGGACCAGGATTTCACGCCTCTGCCCTACTTCACGCTCACCCAGGCTCGGCGCGAGCACGGCGTGACGCAAGACGTGGTGGTGCGCAGCAAGCGCCCGGGCGAGGGGTATCGCTGGCTGGCAGGTGCCATGGGGTTCTATCGCCACATGAAGATGCACGCGCCCGTCACGTTCTACGACACGGGCATTGCCGAACTCATAGAAAAGCACCGCAACGAGGCTGTGCCCAGTTACCCCATCGTCTGGGACGAGCGGCACTTTGAGTTGGGCAGCGACTTCACCGCCCCCACATGGGGCATCGCGCTCTATCACGAGTCAAGTTACACCACGGGGGCGTGGACATTCACCGGCGGCTTGCGCCTCGAGATAGAACACGCCGCACTCGACTACAACAGCGTCACCCACACGGGCTACAAAATCATGGAGCGCGCCACGGGCAGGCTCTATCACCACGAGGACATCGACATCGACGAGCGGGGCCACATGAGCAAGCACTACGTGGAACTTCTGCCCACCATGACCATCATGCGTCGCCTGGGCCACGACAGCCAACACTCGCTGTCGTTCTCCGTGAGCCGCGGCAGCAAGGCGGGGGGATACAACACACAGATGTTCAGCGACGTGCTGCAACAGCAACTCATGGGCATGATGGGCATCGGCGCAAAATACGACACCGACGAGGTGGTGGGCTATAAGCCCGAGAGCGCATGGAACTTCGAGTTGGGCAGCCACTGGCAGTGGTTGCAGGGACGTCTCACGGTCGATGCGGGAGCCTACTACATGGACTGCCGCAACCGCCAACTCACCGTGTTCCCCGACGGCACCACCACCGGGCGCGTGATGACCAATGCTGGCCACACCCGCAGCGTGGGCGTGGAAACCACCCTGCGATGGGCCATCAATGCGCGCACACTGCTCAACGCCTCCTACGGCTACTGCGACGCGCGCTTTGTGCGCTACAACGACGGCCGCGCCGACCACCGCCACAATCCGGTGCCCTATTCGCCCTCGCACACCCTATGGGTGGAGGCCATG
>CACWKM010000075.1:0-8894 GCA_902761475.1 uncultured Bacteroidales bacterium | reverse complement strand
CTACTGGAACGAGAACGGCGACCTGCACCAGCCGTTTTATGCCTTGCTCGGCGCAAGCGTCACCCTCAACAGCAAGTGGGGGAGCCTGAGGCTCTGGGGAACCAACCTCACCGCGACAAACTACCGCACGTTCTACTTCGTCTCGATAGGGCACGAATTCCTCCAGCGAGGAAAGGGGCGCATGCTCGGCGCCACGCTCACCCTCGACATTTGAAGGCAACAAATCAACAACAATACATTACATTATCATTTTTCACAACACACACTATGAGTAAAAAAATCATCACTCTCGCCCTCGCGGGCATCGCACTGCTTAGCCTGAGCGCATGCGGCAACGACGACGACCCCACCGACACCAGCGAATACAGCGCCACGACACTCGTGGTGAGCGTTCCCGCCACCGAGGGCAACGGCTTCATCGACAATGGCACATCGGCCAAACTGTTTGTAGACCACTACACCAATAAAGCCAATCTCACCCTCACCAACATCACCTTCAACGAGCGTATGCCGCGCGTCACCTTTGCGCTCAAGAACCTGCGCGTGTCGCAATCAAACCGTCACGTTGGCATCCTCATGGGCGAGGGCATCACCCCCATGGAGGGCTACACGGTGAACGACTTCGTGGGTCCCTATAACTTCAACCTCGACGTGCTCCGCGCCACTTGCAGCATCGTGAGTTCGCGTGGCAACATGAGGGCCATCATCCACACCCCGCTGCTCAGGAGCACGCTCACAGAGAAGGACAACGACACCTACGCAAGCACGACCGAGCGCTACTACAACTTCAACTTCACCAACATCGCCGAGCGCGTGGACCTGGAAATCTACAACATTCAGTTTGTGGAGGCCATGCCCAAGCAAAAGAAGTTGCGCATTCCGCTCGACAAAGCCGGCGTCGTCGTGACCGCCAACGGCTACACCATCACGGGCGACAACATCGTGCCCTACTTCACCAGCGGCACCACCGAGGTGCCTATGGCCGAGCGCACGGTCAACAATTTCAAGGCCACGCTCAATCTCACGGCATCTACCTTCACGGTGGAGTTTGACTGTTTCGGGCTGCACTGGACCGACTCGGGCAAACTGCTGTGATGCCCCATGGCAATGTTAATTTTGTTCAAAAACACGGTTGTGGCGCGGTGAGCATCATCGCGTCACATCATTTTGTAGTATATTTGTGGCTTAAAAACCATAACACGACAAAAAATGACATCACGCACTATTTCTTTCCTGCTGCTCACCCTGGCGATGCTCGTGCTCGCCGCTTGCGGCAGTGACGACCCCACTTTTCCCGACCAGCGCACACTCACTACCAAGCAACTGGCTCATGTGGTGAAAGGCGGCACCCCGCAGGTGAACAAGGTGGACTTTCGCTTCTCCTTCGACACCCGCGCGCTCACCGCATCGGTCCAACTCGGCAGCATCGCCGCTGGCCCGACCACCATTGGCGGACTCACGCTCGCGCTTGACGAAGACGAGAATCGCTACGAAATCAAGCCTGGCGCCGGCACCGACGCACGCGTCTCGGGCCTGCACGGAATCTACGACCCCAACGAGGGCGTCGTGTGGCTCGACTATGTGGTCGACGGCAACACGGCGGTTCACCTCACCCCCACCAGCCTGTTCTACATGAACAACACAACGACCGTGGGCGTCGAGGGCAATCAGACCAATGCCGCTGGAGCCATCTTCCAGTTTGAAATCGACCCCGAGACCATGCTCGCCACCGCCTGGGTGATGCAGTTGCCCGACACCAAGAACAGCCGATTCTACAACGTGGTGAGCAACGACATCGACCTCATCAAGCAACTCGTGCAAGGCAAAGACCCCGATCAGAGCGAGTTTATCAACAACTTGCTGCGCAATCACGAGAACAAGTTCTTCGTCACGCTCACGCCCACGGGCTACACCATCGCTGGCGAGGATTTGCAAGCCGCCACCAACTACCGCGCCCACACGGGCAGCGATCAAACCGAGCAGCGCACGCTCAACTACAAGTTTGCCTCGCTCAACTTCGCGCTGAACGTCGCCGCCGCATCAATGACGGGACAATTCACGCTGAGCAATGGCCTCACAGCCACCGTCAAGGGCAATGTTTATTGACTAACAACCTAATCGACACATAAAATGAAAAAATTGAACATTCTGCTGCTTGCCGCCCTCACGCTACTCACGAGCGCCTGCGTGGGAAGCAGCAAAAACGACAATGTGGTGAAACGCGAGTTTGGTTACACCGCACGCACCACGGGACCCGGCATCGACGGCGTCATGCTGTGTCAAAACACCATCTCCCTTGAAGTCAACTACGACGAGGGCACAGCCCTGGCACGCGTCACCCTGGCACTGGGTGGCAACAAAACTGTCTTCTTTGAGGTGCCTCGTCGCCAACTTACTTACGATGCTACGGTGGGCGCTTCGGTGCTTAACGCCTCCAACATCACCACGTCGGGCGGCGACGTCATCGACAATTTCGTGCTGCAATGGAACACCAATACTGGCGCCATGCTCATCACCACCGTCGTCAACGGGCAGTACACCTCGGTGGGCAACACCAACCTGGGCTATGTGAACTGTAAACTGCACACGCTGCTCGACACCGACAAGGAGCACGACGAGGGCAACCGCAACGATGTGCAAGTGGCATTCAACATCAACAGCACCAACCAGCGTGGCATAATGACCATCTACAACTTCGCGCTGGGCGCAGCCGAGGACCACACCGTGAACCTCACCTACAGTGACCTGAACTGCACCATCACCGGTGACGGCTTTGAGTTTACTGCCGCCGAGGCCAACCCGGGCATCGAATACTACAAGATTACCAACTTGCGCGCCGTCCTCAGCAACCAGACGCGTCGTCTCACCATCACTTACAAGTGCAACGACTACGACGTGACCATTACCGGCAACCTCTTTAACGCCGAGTAATAAGCCATCACCCGCTTTCCCCATAGCCAAGGGGGCACCGGCCAGTGTCATCGGCCAGTGCCCCCTTGTTGTGTCTAACGCTGATAGCGGGTTATGCGTCGTAGAGTTTGCCCTGCGTGCGTTGCTGCCGGCGACGCTCCTCCTCGAGTTGCTTGTCTTGCTTGTCGGCGTCTTCTTTCGACTGGATGCGCTGGCGTTTTTGTTCCTTGTTGGGCTTTTGCTTGACGGTGGTGAAACTCTTGATGATGTCCTCCACCACCTCACGGTTGCCATAGAGGTAGTTGATGGTGACCTCGGCCACGATGTCTTTCTTCTTGCTCACCAGGTCGGCAATGATGGCGCGACTGCCGTCGGGCATGGTGCCGTCGATGCTGTACACATCAAAGCCTTTCACCTTGATGCGGCCATCGGAGGTGTCATACATGTTATAACTCATGGCCTTGCGCTGCAAGTTCTCACGCATGATGCGTTTTTCGTCCTTGTGCTCGCGCTTGTAGAGTTGGATGGTGAGCACCATCTCGTCCCAGCGTATTTCGAAATAGGTGGGCGTGCTGAATGTCACCACGCCATCGTCGGGGGTCTCAAAGGTGAGGTCGTGCTGACTCCAGGTGTACACCGAAGCCCAAGAGCCCACGGCGCCCAGCAGCATGGCCAGGACAACCCACAGGCGCAAAGTTCTCATTGTCTTTTTCATCTGGTTCAACATTGTGTTTTTCTATTTGCGGAGCGGAGCGGCCCATTGCTTCAAGCGGCTTTCCCACTCCCGTTGAGAGCCGCAAAACACGTTCAAGTCCACATCACCCTCGATGCCGTCGACAGTGGCCCAATGGCTGTACTGCTGAAAGGTGTGATGGTAAGAGGTCAACGAATCGGGGCGAGTAAACGAGCACAACCACAAGTCGTAGTCCTCAAAGCGGTCTTTGTAGTACTTGCGATAGCCGTCACCGTTGGTGTAGATGGCCACATGATAGCCATGAGCGACACGCAGCGTATCTACCATTTCGCTGAGGCTGGCAATCACCTCCTTGGCACTCACAAAGTGGTCGTTGCCCCAATCTTCCAAATCGATGACCAGTGGCAAGTCGAGTTTGCACTTGCTCACGGCGTTCAGCAGATTTCTCGCTTGTGCGCCACCGCCGCGGTTCTTGCGGAAGAAGTGATACGCCCCCACCTTGAGCCCTGCCTCGCGGGCGGCACGATAGTTGCGCTCAAAACTGGCATCGCGATAGGTGGCGCCCTCGGTGGCCTTGATAAACACGAACTTGTAGCCGGCGGCTGCCACGGCCTTGAAATCTATCTCGCCATTGTGCTTGCTCACGTCAATGCCGCGCACCGGATACTTCGCCATGTCAATGTTCACGGTGCGATGCAACAGGTTGTAGCGGTCGGCCAGCAGATAGCCCAGCAGGGCAATGGCTGCCACACCACCCACGATGAGGCACCACTTGATGTAGTCGGTACTCCCACCGCCGCGCGCTTTTCTATTGCTTGTCGATTTCTTTGCCATCGGTCATTGAGTGATTATAGGTTACATCACGACTGTTCCTCGCTGGGTTGCGGTGCCGCCTTGCGCCCACGATGCGCCAGTCGCCACAGCGCCAGCGAACCGCGGTTCACAATCAGCAACAACGCCAGGCCCACCATGTAGAGCGTGAACAGCCGCATCATGATGCTGTCGGGGTCGAAACGCCCATTCAGCCGCATCACATCGTTCTGCGCATTGTCGAGCAACGACGGATTGATGCTGGCCAGGGTGCGCTTCCACTGCACCACGTTGCGCGCATCGACATACATCACCGCCGCATTGCCGCGCGCCAGCATCTTCACCTCGCTGTCGTCGGCCTGATAGATGGGATAGTGCGCCATGGCGATGTCGTTCCAGTGCGCCAACTCGGCGTCGCTACCCGCCGCCACAGCCCACACCGCCACATCGCGCGCCTCGCAGAAGTCGGCAAGTTCGTTGATGACGAAGGAATAGGCAATTCCCACGCGAGGCAGGTCGGGCATGAGCAGGATGACTTTGGGACGCGGCTCGCCCAGCAGTTGGGCGGTCACGTCGAGGGTGCCATCGAAGAAGGCCACCGCCGCCTGAGGCACACTGTCGGCAGGTTGCGGGGCGGCAGCCGACGGACGGCGATAACGCTGCACGAAGGTCCATGCGGGGTCGTCGTCATCGGGCAGACTGTCGAGACCATAGAACTCATGCTGCACACCATCGCGCTCATAGACGAACACATAGTCTTCTTCCTCGACTTGCGGCGTGGCGGCCACAAGTTGCGTGCCTATGGCATAAGGACGGTAGTCAATCAGCGGCTGCGTGCTGTAGCCTATCACGGCCACAGCAATGATGAACGCAAACGTCCACAAGGCCACTATCCACTGCACCGCGGGGCCATAGACGCTGGGCAAGTCCTTGTTGTAGCGCAACAGATAGACCAGCGCGAGCACGAGCAGCACGTTCTTGCCAAAGGTCGCCCAGTTGCTCATGTGCAACGCCTCGCCAAAGCAGCCACAATCGGGCACGGCATTGGTCACGGCGAGCCACAGCGTGAGCGGAGTGAGCACCACCATGAGCGCCAGCAACACGGCAGGAACCATGCGACGATAGGCACCCACGGCGAGCAACACGCCGAGCACAAACTCCACCATGGCAACGGCAAAGGCCAGGAACACTGCCATGGGCAGCAGACTCTCCCACCCCAATGCCTGAACATACTCAGTGATTTTGTAATAACCGCCCCAAGTGTCCACGGCCTTGACGAAACCCGAGAAAATGAACACACCGCCCACCACAAGCCGCATGAGCAGCGTGATGAGGCGAGGAGCCTGAAAGCGAGGCGAGGCAGTGAAACAAACGGGTTGCATGGCGATGAAACGGCGATTGTGGGCGGGTGAAACATCATTCAGTGGCGCCCTCAAGATGATGCTTGATGAGGGCAAACACTGCATAGTTAATCATGTCTTGGTAGTTGGCGGCGATGCCTTCGCTCACCAGGGTCTTGCCACCGTGATTCTCTATCTCCTTGGTGCGAGCAATCTTGGTGAGGATGATGTCGGTATAACTCGACACGCGCATGTCGCGCCACGCCTCGCCATAGTCGGCATTCTTGGCCAGCATGAGGGCCTTGGTGTCCGACATGTACTTGTCGTACAACTCGATGGCGTGCTCGCGGCTCATGTCTATCACGTCGCTGTGACCCAACTGCAACTGGATGAGGCCGATGATGCCATAGTTGACGATGGCTATGAACTCGGGCCACAAGTCCTCGCCCACCTGCGAGGTGCCGTTGATTTCAAGGGTGCGGATGCGCTTGGCCTTGATGAGTATCTGGTCGGTGAGCGAACTCGGACGCAAGATGCGCCACGACGGGCC
The DNA here is from genome assembly GCA_902761475.1 of uncultured Bacteroidales bacterium. GTDB lineage: Bacteria > Bacteroidota > Bacteroidia > Bacteroidales > Muribaculaceae > Sodaliphilus. Next base: position 2,590 of record CACWKM010000075.1, on the reverse strand, counting down.
GTAGTCTTCTATCTTGGCTACAAACAACTTGCGACACATGGCGATGACCTGGTCGAACTGTTTGCTCGTGTCGTGTGATGTGCTATTCATTGAAAAATCTACTTTTGCGGCTACAAAATTACTAAAATATCGCTCACCACACAATAGGTTGCTGGCCATGGGCCACGAGATAGTCGTTGGCAAGCGAGAAGTGATGGTTGCCAAAGAAGCCTCGGTGGGCCGACAGCGGCGAGGGATGCGGCGAGGTGAGCACGAGATGGCGCGTGCGGTCGATGAACGCTCCTTTGCGCGCAGCATAACTGCCCCACAAGATGAACACCAGGTGCTCGCGCTGCGTGGCCAGGCGCGCTATCACCTCGTCGGTGAACTGCTCCCAACCGCGGTTCTGGTGCGAGCCGGCTTGGTGGGCGGCAACAGTGAGCGTGGCGTTGAGCAGCAGCACGCCCTGACGGGCCCACCGCGTGAGATCGCCATCCTTTGGCATGGGAGCGCCAGTGTCGTCATGAACCTCCTTGAAGATGTTGAGCAGCGACGGAGGGAAAGCCACACCGGGGTTCACACTGAAGCACAACCCGTTGGCCTGGCCATCGCCATGATAGGGGTCCTGCCCCAAAATGACCACCTTCACTTGGTCAAACGGGGTGGCATCGAAAGCCGCAAAAATCTGTCGACCAGGAGGGAACACGAGCCCGGCACGATACTGCTCGCGCACCCACTGCGTGAGTTGCACGAAATAGGGCTTGTCCCACTCGGCAGACAACGCCTGCCGCCACGATTCGTCAATGCGCACGGTCATAATTTTGTTGTTAATTGTGTGATGCAAATTTACACAATTTCCACGAGTTTTTTGTATATTTGCATGAAACTATTCATCACTCGCAATGAAATCGTCAAGCGACATCAAGCAGATATTAGACTATCTTCGCGAACTGCAAGTGAACAACGACCGCAGTTGGTTCAAGAGCCACAAGGAGCGCTACGACGCGCTGCGTCAAGCCTGGGAGCGCGACATGGAGCGCCTCATCACGCTGGTGGGTCAGTGGGACGACAACGTGCGCGGCCTCATGGTGCGCGACTGCGTGTACCGCATCTATCGCGACACCCGCTTCAGCGCCAACAAGGCGCCCTATAAAAACTACTTCTCGGGCGTGCTGGGGCGCGGCGGACGACACACCATCATGGCAAGTTACTATGTGCACTTCGAGCCCGACCATTGCTTGCTGTGCGGAGGCATCTGGTGGCCCGAAAAGGACATCCTCAACCGCCTGCGCGCGCTCATCGACGCCGAGCCCCAGGAATTCCTCCACATCGCACAGCAACCCGACATCGCACAACGCTACCACTGGGAATGCCAGACGCTCAAGAAGATGCCGCAAGGCTACCCCGTGGACCACCCGCTGGCGCAATTCATCAAAATGAAGGAATACCTGCTCATGATGCCCGTCGATGAGCAATACTTCGACTGCGACGACTGGGTGGAACGCGTGGCCAGCGACTTGCGGCCACTCAAGCCAATGCACGATTTCTTGAACTATGTGTTCGATTGACTTGCACATTTTCCATAAAATAACTACATTTGTAAAAACTAACAAGAAAAACGATATTATCATGGCAAAAATGCGTGGAGCAATCACCGTAAACAGTGAGCGGTGCAAAGGTTGCCGACTGTGTGTTGTGGCCTGCCCCTTCGGCGTCATCGACCTGCACCACAAAGAGGTGAACAACCGAGGCTATCATTTCGCCTATATGGCCAACCCCGATGCATGCACAGGCTGCACAAGTTGTGCGCTGGTGTGTCCCGATGCCTGCATTGAGGTCTATCGCGCCGCCGGACGAGAGTAAACTAACTGAATTGTGCAACAACCAACCAAGCACTATACAAAAAAATGGATAATCAAGTGACATTGATGAAGGGTAACGAGGCCCTTGCCATGGCGGCCATCCGCTATGGTGCCGATGGCTATTTCGGCTACCCCATCACGCCGCAAAGCGAGGTGCTGGAGTGTCTCGAAGAGCAAATGCCGTGGGAGACCACCGGCATGGTGGTGCTGCAAGCCGAGAGCGAGGTGGCGGCAATCAACATGGTCTATGCCGGAGCGTGCTGCGGCAAGGCGGTGTTCACCTCCACGTCGAGCCCGGGCTTTAGCCTCATGCAGGAGGGCATGTCGTTCATGGCCGCCAGCGAAGTGCCAGCACTGGTCATCAACGTGATGCGTGGCGGACCAGGACTGGGAACCATCCACCCCTCGCAAGCCGACTATTTCCAGGCTTGCAAAGGCGGCGGACACGGCGACTACCACGCCATCGTGCTGGCACCGGCCAGCGTGCAAGAAATGTGCGACTTCGTGGCACTGGGATGGGACCTCGCCTTCAAATACCGCTGCGTGGCCATGATTCTGGCCGACGGTGTGGTGGGACAAATGATGGAGCGCGTGGTGCTACCACCGCAACGGCCCCGACGCACCGAGGAGCAAATTCGCCAGCAATGCCCATGGGCCGTGAACGGACGAAAGGGCATGCGGCCCAAGAACATCATCACCTCGCTCGAACTCGACGACGACAAGATGGAGGAGAACAACCTGCGTTTCCA
>CACWKM010000074.1 GCA_902761475.1 uncultured Bacteroidales bacterium | reverse complement strand
TGAGCGTGAGTTAATCGATATTACTGATGGGTCTTGTGACTTTGCCGATGCTGTGTTTGGGCTATGGTTCCGGCGCCACATTAAGGATTGAATGGAAAGCGTTTACCGCGAAGCCATCATGTGACGGCGGATGGAGTTCACAAGTTTGTGGTCCACAAGTTTGTGAACTTTTGGTTTGGGCGATGAAAAAAGCAGCGACAACACCTGTCGCTGCTCTGTTCTTGGTGGAGCCTCTTGTCGGATTCGAACCAACGACCCCGAGATTACAAATCACGTGCTCTGGCCAACTGAGCTAAAGAGGCGAGTGGGCAAGTGATCTACATCGCGCCGCTACAACCTGCTGCCCTTGCTTCGGTCAAGACCTGGGGGATTCACAAGGAGCATGCCGTGTAGGACTTACCCGGCTGCAAAGGTACAAAAAAAATGGTAACCCGCAATCAAATCGGGGCAATTATTTTCTTTGCTACCTCTTGTGTGGTCGCTACTTGAACAGATTGAAGAAGAAATAGCAGGCAATCCAGTCCACTCTGATGCCTCTTGCGAAGCCCAGGGTGTTGTGCTCGGCGTCGGTGACTCGCCCGTCGTTGAGGCTCACTTGTCCCAGCACGTTGCTTTCTCCGTCGCGCACGGTACCGTCGCTGGTGATGAATCCCAGTCGCGTGGTGCCGTCGGGGGCAAAGATTTCCATGCGCTTGATGCGTGCCACCTCGTTGCCGGCAGCGTTGAGCACGCGTCCGTCGTTTTCAAAACTGCCCAGCGAGTGGTAGTCGCTGGTGCGCACGTTGCCGTTGCCGTTGATGCGGCCTATGGCGTTGTAGTCGGCGTCGCGCAGCACTTGAGCCTGTGCTTGTGGGGCTATCAGGGCTGCGGCGAGCAGCAACAGGGATGCTATGTAACGTATTGCTTTCATGATGAAGTGTCGTTTTGTTGGTCTTTAGACTGCCAACAGTCGACAAAGTTAAAACCAAAATGTGAAAAATGCAAGTTTTTGCCTTGTCAAGACAAAGCAGGACGCCGAGTCGTGTTGCGTCGGCGTCCTGCTGATGTGGTTGTTGACAGTTGTATCAATCGATTTGCTCGTCGGCCTCATATCCGCCCATTTCGCGGATGGCGTTCTTGAGCATGACGTACTGCTGGAACAGGTGGTTCACAGGCACCTCGTTCTTGGTGTAGTCGTGCATCGGGCTCTTGAGGAAGAAACTCAAGAAGCGCTGCGTGCCCCAGCGTCCGGCGCGGTGTGCCAGGTCAATGAGCAAGCACAGGTCGAGGCACAAGGGGGCTGCGAGGATAGAGTCGCGGCACAAGAAGTTGATCTTGATTTGCATGGGATATCCCATCCAGCCAAAGATGTCGATGTTGTCCCAACCTTCCTTGTTGTCGTTGCGCGGCGGATAGTAGTTGATGCGCACCTTGTGGAAGTAGTTGGTGTAGAGGTCGGGTTGCTCCTCGGCTACGAGAATCGACTCGAGAGTGGAGAGTTTGCTCACCTCCTTGGTGCGGAAGTTAGCGGGCTCGTCGAGCACGAGGCCGTCGCGGTTGCCCAGGATGTTGGTCGAGAACCATCCGCTCAAGCCGAGCATACGGGTGCCGATGATGGGTGCGAAGCCGCTCTTGACGAGGGTTTGGCCAGTCTTGAAGTCCTTGCCGGCGATAGGCAGTTTCTTCATCTCGGCGAGTTCCCACATAGCGGGGATGTCGACGGTGGTGTTAGGTGCGCCCATCACAAAGGGAGCGCCCTCCATGAGTGCTGCATAGGCATAGCACATCGAGGGAGCGATGTGGTCGGTGTCATTAGCCTTCATAGCGGCCTCGAGGGCTGCGAGCGAGCCATGGTACTTCATGTCGGGGGCGACATAAATCTCGGTCGAAGCGGCCCAGAGCACGACGATGCGTTCCACGCCGGTGCGAGCCTTGAAGTCGCGGATATCTTGGCGGATTTGCTCGGCCATGTCCCAGCGGTCTTTGCAGTCCTTCACGTTGTCACCATCGAGGCGAGCGGCATATTTCTTGTCGAACGCAGCCTTGAGGGGCTTGATGGCGAGGAGTTCGTCCTTCACGGGGTTGATGTCACGCTCCTTGAGCACCTCGGCGTTGATGGCGCTCTCATAGGCGTTGGCGGGATAGACGTCCCATGCTGCAAACTCAATGTCGTTGAGCGAGGGCATCGACACGATGTCGCTGTAGTGCAGATACTTCTTGTCGGCGCCAAGGCCCACGCGAATTTTGTCGTACTGAGTCATCGAGCCAACAGGCTTTGCCAGACCCTTGCGTGTCATGAATACACCAGTAATGAATGTGGTGCTCACAGCACCCAGACCAACTACCATGATGCCAAGTTTGCCGGTAGCGGGCTTTGCAATTTGATTTGCCATAATTAAATTACTATTCAATTTAAGATTAAGTGTTTACAAGTTTAATACCCGGTGAAATAAAACGCCTACCCGGGAAAAACGCTGCTAAATTACTACCTTTTTTTGATATAGAATATTAAAATAGCCGCCCCACTTGTTAAAGTAATCTATAATTTGAGCCAAACATTAAAATTCAGTTAAATCTATCGACGAATCGGTCAAATTGTGTTAATGGTTGCAAAATGGGCTATTGCTCAATTACTGCAATTTTCGGTGAAAAAATGACTTAATCGAGGTGTTCCAGCACCTGACCAATAGCGGTGATGGTGTGGGGGTGGGTCTGTGCGTCCTCCTCGGCGGTCCATCCCTTGCCCTTGAGCCACAGCACGCGGCACCCCAGCGACTCGGCGGGGACGATGTCCTTGCGCAGGCTGTCGCCCACCACGAGCACGTCGCGCGCTTCCATCTCCAGGGCATCGATGCCAAGTTTGAAGATGGTGGGGTTCGGCTTGCGCACGCCCACCACGGCGCTCTCTATCACACCCTTGAAGAAGTGTCGCAACTCGAAGTCGTGTAGCACGCTCTCGATGTTGCCATAGAAGTTGCTCACGAGCATCATGGGGTAGCGCGTGGCGAGTGTCTCGAGCACCGGCCGCGCCTCGTTGGTGCAGGCGCGTGCTTGGTCGTAGCAGTATTGCGCCACCATGGTGGTCATGTGGGCTGCTTGCGCCTCGGGCACAAGCCCCAGTTCCACCAGGTGCTCCACCTCCACGCGCACCTTCTTGAGCATGAGGTCGTGGAAGTTGTCTTGCGGCAAGACGATGCGCTCACGCGCCAGGGCGCGCTCGGCGTGGACATAGGCTTCGCGGAACTGCTCCTTGCTCACCCGTTGCGCCGCGTCCACCCCGAGGCGGTCGTAACAGTTCAGGTAGCCGTCCCAAATCACTTCGCTCCAGTGCACGCCACGGCTGTCGAGCGTGCCGCCATAGTCAAAAATGATGCCTTTCATGCGTTCAGTTTTTTCAGGGCCTTGCGGCAGATGTGCTCGTGGCGCAGAACCATGTACACGAGCATGAGGTTGAGCACCACCACCTCAAAGGCAAACGAAATCCAGGGCACATTCATGGCCACGGTGATGAAGATGACGATGGTGCGCGTGTTGAACGACAGCATGTTGGTGTACTTCATCAGCGGCAGTGACTGTGCGCGGAAGTAGTCGCGGAACTCCTGTGGCACGTCGTCGCCATACTTCTCCTTGAGGGCTTTGCGCAGGCGTTGCATGGCCGGCGTGATTTGCTCTTGCTGAGCCGTGTAGGCCAGATAGCCACCCGCGGTGAGTTTTTTCCAGAAACCGTCGCTCCACTTCATCTGCTTGTAGGCGCGTCGCAGCGGCTCGGTGCTGTCAAGTTCGCTGCCCTCCTTGCCCTTGAGGAAGTAGAGGTGGAACTGACGGTAGTAGTCGGCGCTGGCGGCCTGCTTGGCGTGACTCAGTCCGCTGAGGATGCCCAGCGTCCAAATCATCCATGCGTGGTGCGAGAAGAAGTCTCCCAGCAAGGCGTCGCCGAAGTGCAGTTCGCGGAACACGATGGCGAAACTGATGGCGGCAAACCAGAAGTCGCCGCTCAGTCCGTCGAGGATGCGTCCCAGGCGCGAATATTGTTGCGTCATGCGCGCCAGTTGGCCGTCGGCGCTGTCGTAGGAGTTGGCCCAGATGATGAGCAGGATGCCCACGTAGTTGAGCCAGCGCAGTTCGGGCTGCCCGAAGTAGAACAGGATGCCGCCTGCCACTCCCAGGAAGATGGAGGCGATGGTCACCCAGTTAGGCGTCACGCCCAACCAGGCAAAGAATTTTGCCCAGAGGAATCCCAGCGGGCGATAGAACCACAGGTCGATGTGCTCCTCGGTATCCATCGACTTGAGCGATGAGCGATATTCGTCTTTCAGACTTTGTTTCATGTGCGTGTGCTGAAGTTATGCTTTCTTGTGTGTTTTTATTATATTAAGGATTGCGCGCGCGATGTGAGGCGCTGCTTCGTTGCGGCAAGGCGCGAAACTGGGCCAGTCGTTGAAGTCGATGATGCGCACCGTGCCGTCCTCGTCGACGATGCAGTCGCCACCATAGACCACGATGTTGAGTTCCTCGGCGGCACGTGCGCAGATGTCGCGCAAGTGCTGCTCGTCGAAGGGCAGTCCCTGTGCGCGGCCGTTGACTTGTTCCCAGCCATACTTGCTGTGCCCGGCGTCGAAGGGATAGAACCAGTAGAAGAATTCCGAGCCGCGGATGCCGTAGAACTTCACCAGGTCGCCCATGAGGTGGACGTTGATGACGGCGCGCTTGATGCCGCGGTAGAAGTACTCTTGCAGCACCTCTTGCGCCTCCTCGGTGTGCCGCACGTAACTCACGTCCTCCTTGTGCATGGCGTGGAAGTCGCCGCGCTTGATCCAGCAACTCTTGAATCCGGCCTTCTCGAGCAGCGGACGCACGTTCTCGTTGGTGTCCACGATGAGGCTGTCGGGGTAGGGGATGCCGTTGCCCAGGAGGATGCGCGTCATGCGTTCGCGCGTGCAGTTCTCGATGCCGTAGCCCGAGTTGATGACCAGACGTCCCTCGTCCTCGAGGCGTTGCAGTTGGGTGATGGACTCTTGTTCGCGGCACATGGCCATGATGATGTCTTCCTGCACGCCGTCGCGGTTGAATTGCTCCTCGCTGTAGGTGTTCACCTGGCAGCCGCGTATGCGCAGTTGCTCGGCGGTGGCGTTGAAGATGGCCGTGTCGTTGCCAATGTGGTTGGGGCTATATGCGCCAGCGCGCATGATGCCTGCTATTTTAATCTCAGCCATTGTGATGTCGATTAGAAATGAAGACTTATAGGGAATGATGAGTGAGAAATTGTTCGGCGGTAGCGATGTCGGCGGCGTGGTCGACGTCGACAATCTTGTCGATGGAGTAGGCGGCGAGGTGGAACTGTGCGTCGAGCAGTGCGCGCTGGAAGTTGCGCATGCGCGCCACGCCGCGGCTCATGCAGTCGTTGAGCACGGCAAACGCCTTGTCGGTCATGGCATAGATGCCTCCGCTCACGAAACGTGCGCCCTCGATGTGCTTGTCGCAAAACGCCTTGATGTCCATGTGCTCGTCCACGTCGACGTAGAGCGGTTTCTCGTCGTCGATAAACGGTGTGACGGCCCACATGCCGTCGTGCGTGGTGTCGGCCTCGAAGGCGGCGATGTAGCGCGCGAAATCATCCTCGCGAAACACCGTGTCGACGGTGGTGAGGCAGAACTTGCCTGCGGGCAGCACCTCGCTCAGCGCGTGGAAACTGTGCATGGAACTGGGGGTGGATTTCACCACCAGGTGCAGGGGCACGGGCAGCGTGAGGGCTTCGAGCGCCTCGCGCACTTGCGTCATCTGTTCGTTCACGATGATGCTGATGCTCTCGGCACCGCAACGCAGAAAGATGTTGATGAGCCGCACAATCATGGGCTCGCCGCACAGGTGTACCAGGGGCTTGGGCAACGCCACGCCCTCTTGAACGAGTCGGCTGCCTTCGCCAGCGGCTATAATGGCATAATTCATCGTCGGTGTGTGATTATGATAGTGAAAAAGTAATGAGCATTATTCGCCCGTGAGGTCGAGCACCACGTTGTCCTTGCCTCGGTCGAAGAACTGGCGTCGCAGCGGGTTGGTGCGCGCCTCGTCGTAGTCGGCGCGGTGGCGATAGATGTCGATGGCGGTGTAGATGGCGCTGCGCATCGATTGCTCGTCGGCCACTCCCTTGCCGGCGATGTCGTAGCCGGTGCCGTGGTCGGGGCTGGTACGCACGATGGAGAGACCGGCGGTGAAGTTCACGCCGCGTTCCATCTCGATGGTCTTGAACGCTGCCAGACCCTGGTCGTGATACATGGCCAGCACGCCGTCGAAGTGGCGATATTGGTTGGCGCCAAAGAATCCGTCGGCGGGAAATGGCCCGAAGCACATGATGTGCTCCTCGTCGGCGGCAGCGGCGATGGCCGGTGCTATCACTTGCACCTCCTCGTTGCCCAGCAGGCCGTTCTCGCCGGCGTGCGGGTTGAGGGCCAGCACGGCGATGCGCGGCTGGTCGATGCCGAAGTCGCGGCGCAGCGAGCGGTCGAAGATGCGCAGTTTCTCGCGGATGGCCTCGGCGGTGATGGCCTGCGGCACTTGTGCCAGCGGCAGGTGCGTGGTCACCAGCGCCACGCGGAGTTGCTCGCCGGTGAGCACCATGAGTGCCTTGTCGCCGTCGCCGGTGGCACTCTCCAAATACTCAGTGTGTCCGGGGAACTGAAACTCCTCGCACTGGATGCTCTCCTTGTTGATGGGCGCCGTCACCAGCACGTCGATGAGGCCGCTCTTGAGGTCGGCCACAGCGGCTTCGAGTGCCATGAATGCGGCGCGTCCGGCTTGCTTGTCGCTGCGCCCCAGTTCCACCTTGATTTCCTCGTTAGGACAACATTCCACCAGATTGGCCATTCCCTCGCGCGCCTTGTCGGCACTGTCGATGTGAGTCATTTGCAGGCTGGCCATTTCCAGGGCTTTGCGGTGATAGGCTATCACCTTTCCCGCGCCATAGAGCAGCGGTGTGCACAATTCGCAGATAGCAGGATTTGACAGCACTTTCAGTGCCACTTCAATTCCTATTCCGTTGGTGTCCCCTTGGGTGATGCCAACGCGTATCTTTTTCTCGTTACTCATTTAAGTGTCAATAAATTAACTACCATGATGCGGATGGCGCACCACAGCCAGTCGTGAAATAATGCGCTAAATTACTACTTTTTTTGCAATTAGCAATGAAATGGCCGCCGTAAACCTCCCTCGTCGCCCGTGCGCCGATGCGAGGATTTTTGCAAGAATGTGAGAGTTTAGCGAAAAATGTGCTACCTTTGCAGCCTGTTGCAGGCGCAACGGCAGAGAGTGAACAATTTTTTTTCATCTAGTCATAATATTTCAAAGAATTATGAAGAAGTTGTTACTGCTTGTGGTGACGATGCTGACCTTTGGTTTGGCCTCGCACGCACAAGATGTGAAGACCTATGAGAACAAGGCTTTCTCGATTGATTATCCCGCCGATTGGAACGTGACTTGGGACGGCGACACCTACATGAACATGGAGTCGGCCGACGGCAAAATCACTTTCAACATCTGCTTCAACGACGAGGGCCCCATGAAGTCGCAACTCAAGCAGGCTGTCGACAACTGGGTGTCGATGCAGGAAGGCCAAGACCACAAGGTGGACCAGAAGATGGTCAAGGAGGACTATGCCCTGGTGCGTTCTATCGCCACCGACGAGGATGATGGCGAGCAGACCGTGAGTGTGTGGTTCATCATGATTTCGACTGAGCCGCAAGGCTTCTCGGGGTCAATAGATTGCGGCATTGAGCGCGCCAACGAAGCGCTCGACATCCTGGTGGCTATGCTCGCCACATTGAGTCCGAAATAATCATTCGAGGTCAATAGAAGTGAACCCCAAAAGTTGGACAAAGAACTTTTTGGGGTTCACTTCATTTTTGACACACCTTCATCGGTGGAGTGGAGATGGGATGATGGGATGGCCGATTATAAAACAAATTGTCAAAGGAATAGTAAAAATAATAGTAAAATTTGTAACTTTGCAAAAAATAGAGATAGACATTCAACCGCATGAATATTAAGTTGCATACCCCTCAGAGTTTGAAGTCAGGCAGTGGCTAGACCTCATCCAGCGGGCAAAGGAAAAACTCAAGAATTGACCTCTCTCAATAAAACTTGGTTAATCACTTTATAATTATAGCATATGAAAAAGGTTTTACTTTTAATTGTAGCAATGGTGGCCAGCCTTTCGGCATGGGCACAAACACAAACCGTGGTCAACGTCGTGGCACGACATGCAAGAATTGCGCAGTACTCGACCTTGTATGTTGGCGAGGTCGTGGCTGATGGACAATCGTTCTATTATATGTATTCAGAGGACATCACCAACTCCACAACCGTGCTCGGTGCAGCGAAAGACTGTCTGTCCGATTTCAAGGGCGGGGCATACAGTGCGTTGATGCCTAGCGTCGTTGGGGAAACGGGTGAAATAGGACTTGCGGTCTGCTCTAATTCAGAATATGAGTCAATGATGAACTCCAATTGGACAAGTGCAGAAAACGCCGCCCAGGTATGCTTGCCCAATGCAATGTTCACTTCATCATCAACTGATAATCTTTTTGAGTCAGACCCCGATTTTGCCGCAAAGTGTTTAAGTGGGTTTTTAAATGAGTACGACGAAGCCGATCTTTTAGATCAAAGTGGTCAGTCTTTGGAAGTCAGCAGCGTTCTCGGTAAACTTTCGGCTACGAACACCGACGTTGTAACCTATACTGTGGAAGGCGGTCAACTTGTCAAGCATATTGATCGAACTGTTGAGTTACAACCTGATGGGTCAGCCCGTGGGCAAGGACTACAAGGGCATCGTCATTGAGGACGGACGCAAGATAATCATTAAATAATTAAGCATATGAAAAAGTATTTACTATTACTCGTAGCGATGGTAGCCAGCCTCTCGGCATGGGCTGCAACTGTGAATACTGTTATATCATCAGAGGCCTTGAACAAAACTTCCACCGTATATGTCGGCGAAGTAGTGGTCGATGGCCAGTCGGTAATTAAATACATTTATTCGGGCGATATAACTTTAAGCACCGTTATCATAGAAAACCTGCAAGACGGTCTAAACGGCATGGCCGATGGCGATTATGCCGCCCTGCTCGCAGCACATGAGTTCTCTTATAATACTCAGGCAAGTGGTTTTGCCCTTTGCTCTAATCCCGACCTTGAAGCATCTATGGATGCAAACTGGAGCAGCGCACAGTATGTGGGTACGCTGTTATACTCCGACAAGACGGTTAAGGCTGAAATCAACTCTAACCTATATGACCTTGACGATGGCTTTAAGGCAGTGCTTGATGCAAAACAACAGGAAAGGGCAGGGTACATAGATAATCTTGCCGATGCTGAAAAGTGTATCGTCTCCCATCGCGGTGCAGATTCCTATAATAACGTTTGGTATGAAGCAGGGGAGGAGCTGATTAAACACGTTGATACTATTGTTACTTATGACTCAGAAGCAACCACGGTTGTTTACACAAAGGTAGAGCTTGAATCAACCATCACTGGCGTTGAGGACATCGTCGTGCCGTTACAACCTGATGGGTCAGCCCGTGGGCAAGGACTACAAGGGCATCGTCATTGAGGACGGACGCAAGATAATCATTAAATAATTAAGCATATGAAAAAATATTTACTATTACTCGTAGCGATGGTAGCCAGCCTCTCGGCATGGGCGCAGAACACCGTCACTACAGTTACGTCATCGGAACAGATAACCAAAACTTCCACCGTTTATGTCGGTGAGGTCGTTGTTGATGGTCAGACGGCCATCAAATACCTCTATTCGGGCGATATAACAATAAAAGATTATGTGTTAGTATTCCTGCGAGACGGTCTTAACGGCATGGCCGACGGCGATTATGCCGCCATGCTCAATGAGCACGAGTTTGATTATTCTATAGAACCGACACAAAACGGTTTTGCCCTTTGCAATAATCCCGACCTTGAAGCGTCAATGGATGAGAATTGGATCAATGCGCAGTATGTGGGAACGTTGCTATACCCTGATAAAACGGTCAAGACAGTTGTCAATTCAAACCTTTATGATCTTGACGAGGGTTTTAAGGCAGTGCTTGACGCACAAGAACAGGACGCGATAGACAATATAGACAACCCTGTTGCTGCGGAAAAACGTATCATGTCCCATATCGATTCACATACCACTACCAATGTCTACTATACCATAGAAGACGGCCAGGTAGTTAGGCATGTCGATGCTACTGTAATTTTTGATTGTGAAGCGACCACGGTTGTTTACACAAAGGCAGAACTTGAATCAACCCCCACAGGAGTTGTGGACATCAACGCAGCGC
>CACWKM010000073.1 GCA_902761475.1 uncultured Bacteroidales bacterium | reverse complement strand
CTGAGATTCTCGTCAATCAAGATGCCGAGATGGACCAGGAACTGTTCAATGCTGTGCTGGGCAATGGCGTGGCAACCACCGAGGAGGACTATCTTGCCAAGGTGCGCGAGATGATTGCCGGCCAACTCAAGAACGACAGCAACTATCGTTTCACCATCGATGCCCGCGAGGCCATCACCGCTGCCGTGGGCGAGTTGGAGATGCCCGCCGACTTCCTCAAGCGTTTCCTCTTGTCGCGTCCCGACAATGAGAACACCGACAAGGAGAAATTTGAGGAGCAGTTCCCCGATGCACTCAAGCAAATTCGCTGGCAAATCATTGAGCAAAAGATTGCCTCCAAACTTGGAGTGAAGGTTGAAGAAGAGGACATCAATCGCCTGGCTCACATCTATGCAGCGCAGCAGTATGCACAGTATGGCTTGGCCAATGCTCCCGAGGAGATGATTAACGAGTTTGCCCAGCGCTTGCTGCAGACCGACCGTTTCCGCACCGACATGGCCAACCGCGCCCTGGAGGACAAACTCTATGCCGCCATCAAAGCCAACGCCAATGTCGAAGAGCGCACAGTGAGCGTGGAGGAGTTCAACAAACTCTTTGAGAAGGCATGAACTAAGGAACATCGCTTACCATAAACCGTACGAATGGGGTGCCATGAACAATCGCACCTCATTTGTTTTTTTTAATGACATTTCTTGCTTGTAGTTTCAAAAAAAATTGTAACTTTGGAAAACTTTACGAAGAAGAAAGTATTCTTTACTACACAAACAAACAGCACAAAAAATGAATAACACAGATTTTAGGAAATTCGCAGTTCATCATTTGGGGATGAACGGTCTTGCCCTGGACCAATATGGTAACCAAGTGTCGGCAAATTACATCTCTCCCACAATCATGGAGGAGCGCAAACTCAATGTGACCCAACTGGACGTTTTTTCGCGTTTGATGATGGATCGCATCATCTTCTTGGGCACTCAGGTCGATGACTATGCCGCCAACGTGATACAGGCTCAGTTGCTTTATCTCGATTCTTCCGATCCTGGAAAGGACATCTCATTGTATATCAACTCGCCCGGTGGCTCGGTGTATGCTGGCCTGGGCATTTACGATACCATGCAGTACATCCAGAGCGATGTGTCGACCATCTGCACCGGCATGGCCGCCTCGATGGCCGCCGTGCTGCTCGTGGCCGGCGTGAAGGACAAGCGTTTTGCCCTCAAGCACTCGCGCGTGATGATTCATCAGCCCATGGGTGGCATTCAAGGACAGGCTTCCGACATCGAAATCACATCGCGTGAGATACTCAAACTCAAGAAGGAACTTTACACCATCATCTCCGACCACTCCGGTCAGCCCTACGACAAGGTGTATGCCGACAGTGACCGCGATTACTGGATGACGGCACAAGAGGCTCACGAGTATGGCATGATTGACAAGGTGCTCGAGAAGGGCAAATAAGAATGGCAAAAAAGAATAGCAGAGAACAGTTGAGTTGCAGTTTCTGTGGCCGCGTGGAAGGCGAGGTGGAACTGCTGCTGCCCGGCTTGAACGGTTGCATTTGCAATGAATGTGCCGAGCGCGCCGTGGAACTGTCGCGCGAATACCTGCACACCTACCAAAAACAACGTGCCGCCGAAATCAAGTTGAACGAACTGCCCAAGCCTGACGAAATCAAGGACTTCCTTGACCTGTATGTGATAGGGCAGGAGCGTGCCAAGCGATACCTGTCGGTGGCCGTCTATAATCACTACAAGCGTCTGGCCCAAGACAAGGGCGACGATACCGACATCGAGAAGTCGAACATCATCATCGTGGGTCCGACGGGAACAGGCAAGACGCTGCTTGCCAAGACCATCGCCAAGTTGCTGAAAGTGCCTTTTGCCATCGTTGACGCTACGGTGCTCACCGAGGCGGGCTATGTGGGCGAGGACATCGAGAGCCTGCTCACGCGCTTGCTTGCCGCCTGCGACTACAACGTGGAGGAGGCCGAACGCGGCATCGTGTTTATCGATGAGATAGACAAAATCGCCCGCAAGGGCGACAACCCCAGCATCACGCGCGACGTGAGTGGCGAGGGCGTGCAGCAAGGTCTGCTCAAGTTGCTTGAGGGCTCGGTGGTGAATGTGCCGCCCCAAGGTGGCCGCAAGCATCCCGAGCAAAAGATGATAGCCGTCGACACCAAGAACATCCTGTTCATTTGCGGCGGCGCCTTTGAGGGCATCGAGCGCAAGATTGCCCAGCGCCTGAACACCCATGTGGTGGGCTATGGCGCAGCAGCCAATCATGTGCGCCAGGAGGACCGTGAGCGCTTGCTCCACTTCGTGGCTCCGCAAGACTTGCGCAGTTATGGTCTCATCCCGGAGATTATAGGCCGCCTGCCCATTCTCACCAATCTTGAGTCGCTGGGACGCGACGCATTGCGTCAAATCCTCACGCAGCCCAAGAATGCCATCGTCAAGCAGTATAAGAAACTGCTGGCCATGGATGGGGTGAGCCTGGTAATCGACGACGATGTGCTCGACTTTATCGTAGATAAGGCCATCGAATATAAACTTGGCGCGCGAGGGCTGAGGTCGATATTCGAGACCATCATGATCGACGTGATGTATCAGGTGCCATCACAACATCTCGACACCTACCGCCTCACGCGAGACTATGCCGCGCAACAACTCGAAAAGTCAAATTTCGACCTGTTGGCGAATGCATGATGACAGTGCGATAGAAAGTGAATGAACTAACAAATAATTAACCAAGCGTACTCATGGACCGCAAGCAACAACTCCTGGAAGAGCTTAAGAAACACTTCGGCTTTGACTCGTTCAAGGGCAAGCAGGAACTTATCATGGAAAATCTCATGAAGGAGCGCGACACCTTTGTGCTGATGCCCACTGGCGGCGGCAAGTCGCTGTGCTACCAGTTGCCAGCGTTGCTCCTGGAAGGAACCGCCATCGTCATCTCGCCCTTGATTGCTCTGATGAAGAATCAGGTGGATGCCATGCGCAACTACAGCGAGGACGATTCGATTGCGCATTTCTTGAATTCGTCGCTCAACCGTCAGGCCATCGACCAAGTGAAGGAAGATGTGTTGGCTGGGCGCACGAAGTTGCTCTATGTGGCTCCCGAATCGCTCACCAAGGAGGAGAATGTGGAGTTCTTGAAGTCGGTGAAGGTCTCGTTCTATGCCGTTGACGAGGCACACTGCATCAGCGAGTGGGGACACGACTTCAGGCCGGAGTATCGTCGCATCAGGCCCATCATCAACGCCATTGGCAAGCGGCCCATCATTGCGCTTACCGCTACCGCAACCACAAAGGTGCAGCACGACATACAAAAGAATTTGGCCATGACCGACGCACAAGTTTTCAAGTCGTCGTTCAATCGCCCCAATCTTTATTATGAAGTACGCCCCAAGACCAAGGACGTGGATAGCGAAATCATTCGCTTTGTCAAGAGTAATCCCGGCAAGTCGGGCATTATCTATTGCTTGAGCCGCAAGAAGGTGGAGGAACTTGCCGCAACCCTTCAGGTGAACGATATCAAGGCCTTGCCCTATCATGCTGGCATGGATGGCGCCACGCGCTCGGAGAATCAGGACAAGTTCCTCATGGAGGAAGTCGACGTGATAGTGGCGACCATTGCCTTTGGCATGGGCATCGACAAGCCCGATGTGCGATTCGTCATTCATTACGACATTCCCAAGAGCCTGGAGGGGTATTATCAAGAAACCGGTCGTGCAGGCCGCGACGGCGGCGAGGGAAAGTGCATCACTTTCTATGCCCGCAAGGACCTTGATAAACTTGAAAAGTTCATGAAAAGCATGCCTGTGGCCGAGCAGGACATTGGCAAACAGTTGCTGCAAGAGACAGCCTCCTATGCCGAGGGGGCCATGTGCCGACGCAAAGCGCTTCTCTATTACTTTGGCGAGGAATATCCCGAGTCTAACTGCGGAAACTGCGACAACTGCCTGAATCCGCCCAAGCGCATCGAGGCCAGCGAGGAACTGTGTTGTGCCATCGAGGCCATTCTGGCACTGAAGGAAAAGAAGTTCAAGATTGACTATGTGGCGCAGGTGCTTGTGGGCAACACAAATCTCACGATTAAATCCTACATGCATGACCAACTCGAGGTGTTCGGTTGTGTCAAGGACCATGATGCCAAGTTCATGAGCACAGTGATTAGGCACGGCATCTTGGCAGGCTACATTGCCAAGGATTATGACTACTATGGCGCGTTGTATATTACTCCCGCAGGGCATGAATTCCTTGCCCATCCCAAGCATTTTGAGATTGTGGAGGACCGTGACTATAGCGATGCCGAAGGTGATGTCCCGGTTGCTGGCTCGGGAGCGTTAGACGATGAACTCTTTGCCATGCTGCGGAATTTGCGGCACGATATTGCCCGTCGTCACAAACTGCCGCCCTACGTCATCTTCCAAGACCCCTCGCTCGATGCCATGGCCACCACCTATCCCATCACGATGGAAGAATTGCAAAACATTCCAGGGGTGGGGGCTGGCAAGGCCAAGCGCTATGGTCAGGAGTTCCTCGATATGATAAAGAAGTATGTGGAGGAGAATGAGATTGAGCGTCCGCTCGACATGAAAGTTCGCACCATCGCCAACAAGAGTAGGGTGAAACTGGACATCATTTCATGCATCGACCGCCAAATCTCGCTCGACGCCTTGGCTCAGAGTCAAGGGCTCACCTACGAGGAACTGCTCGATGAGATTGACGCCATCGTGTTCTCGGGAACGAAAATCAACATCGACTATTTCGTGAGCGAGCGTGTAGATCCTGAAATTGTCGAGGAACTGTTCGATTATTTCCGCCACAGCGAGAGCGACAGCATTGAAGATGCCATCAATAAGTTTGGCGATGAGTACACCGAGGAGGAACTGCGCCTGGTGCGCATCAAGTTCTTGAGCGAGATGGCTAATTGAGGCAATGTGCGGGATGGGACGATTCACTTCGATAGCCGATGATACAGCGTTAATGGTTGTGAAAAGTATCGTTTCCACATAATTTTAGAATTAGTTTTGCGTTTTTTAATTTATAGAATATATCACAAGTTTCAACCGAACAATAAATTTTCAACACAAGCACAGGCTTTATGAAGACAAAGTTAATGATTTCGCTCCTCGTGGTGTGCTCGGCCATTGTCGCTGTTGCCGCCTCCGACCCCGTATTGATGACCATCAACGGAAAAGAAATCAAACTCTCGGAATTTGAATACCTTTATCAAAAGAATCAACAACAGCAGGTCGACAAGGAAACGCTCGACCAGTATGTGGATCGTTTCGTTACCTATAAGCGCAAAGTCGCCGATGCCGAGGCTGCTGGGCTCGACACCACCGCAGCCTTCAAGAAGGAACTCGAAGGCTATCGCAACGACATCGTGAGTCAGTATCTGGTCGATAGCACCGCTATTGAGCCGCTGATTCAGCAGTCCTATGAGCGCATGAAGTCGTTTGTCAACGTGGACCACGTCATGTATTATCGGGGTCGCGACTATGCCGACCAGTTGCGCAACAAGGCACGCATGGACAGCATTCGTGGCCTCTTGGTGGCTGGCGAACCGTGGGACAGCGTGGCATTGAAATACTCCATAGACCCGTCGGTGACTCGCAACAACGGTCACTACAACTTCATCGGTGCCAATATGTTCCCCATCGAGTTTGAGGACGTCGTTTACACCACGCCCGTTGGCGAGATTTCTCAGCCGTTCAAGACCTCTTATGGCTGGCATATCGTCCGCGTGAACGATAAGCGTCCAAACGATGGCAGCGTGCATGCCGCTCACATTCTGTTCATGTTCCCTCGTGGCCAGGAGGTCACTGCGGAGCAGAAGGCTGCCATTTTGGCACGTGCCGACTCCGTCTATGATTTGCTTGTCAAGGGTGGCGACTTTGCCGAACTCGCCAAGCAATATACCGATGACAAAGGCACCGCACAGCGTGGCGGCGACCTGGGTTGGTTTGGCCGCAACCGCATGGTGAAACCCTTTGAGGAGGTGGCTTTCAATCAGGCCGACGGCCAAATCTCCAAACCTGTGGAAACGCGTTTTGGCTATCACATCATCAAGACCCTTGGCCACAAGCCCATTGAATCGCTCGACGACTCGCGTGCGGTCATCAAAAACGCCATGTCGCACGACAAGCGTTCGAAGGCTCCCGTGCAGGCGCGCATCGACCAAAAGAAGGCCGACTATGGCTTTAAGGCAAATCCGGCAGCCGACAAGCAACTGCTTGCCTTGCTCAAGGCCAACGGCGGCTATGATAGCACTTTTGTGCACGAGGTGGCAGCGAAGAGCAATCTCGCTCTCTACACCTACGACAAGACCCAGAAGTTCACGTTGGCTCAGGTGGCCTCGAAACTCAACGACAAGATGAAACTTGACGCTGCCAACGCCGTGGACTATATCCACACCGTGGCCGAGCCTCTTGCCGACGATGCAGTGCATGAGTACTATGTGAACAACATCTATCGCGACAACAAGGACTTCCGCAACCTGCTTAACGAGTATCGCGACGGCATGTTGCTCTTCGAGGTGAGCAACCGCCGCGTGTGGGAGGGTGCCGCCAAGGACACGCTGGGTCTGAAGAACTACTTTGAGACACATCGCGACCAGTTCGCCTGGACTGCTCCCCACTTCAAGGGCATTATCCTCAAGGCCGACAACGATTCCACGATGCAAGCCGTCAAGGCCGACATCGCAGCCTATCGAGGCGATTCGCTCACGACGATGCTCCATCAGAAGTATAAATCAAAAATCCGCATGGAGCGCATTCCGGCCATGGCACAGGGTGAGAACAAGGTGGTTGACTACCTGTTCTTCGGTGCTAGCAAGAAGAGTGCCGCCGATAAGCGTTACACAGAGTTCATGACGCTCGAGGGTGGGCTCATTGACCAACCGCAGGGATATGAGGACGTGAAGGGACAAGTCACGTCGCAATATCAGGACTATATGGAGCAGGCTTGGCTCAAGGAACTGGAACAGAAGTATCCGGTGAACATCAATCGCAAGGTGCTTAAAAAGATGAAATAACCATACGTTGAACATGACGAACGTGAAAATAAGAATTCTTCTGGCAGTGGTAGGCTTGATGTCTATCACTGCTGTTGCGCAAAATAATGTGGCAGAGGAAGTTGCTTGGGTGGTGGGTGACCAACCCATCTTCAAGAGCGAAATCGAGGAGCAATACCTTAATCTGCAATATGAGCGCACAAATATTGACGGCAACCCCTACTGCGTGATTCCCGAGCAGATGGCCATTGACAAGTTGTTTTTGCATCAAGCAAAAATCGATACTGTCGAGGTGCAAGACGCTCAAATCATGCGCGAGGTGGACAGCCGTGTGAACTATCTCATTGCCAACCTTGGGTCGAAGGAGAAGGTGGAGGAATACTACCACCGCCCGTTGCCCGTGATTAAGGAGTGGCTGCTCGAGACGTTCCGCGACCAGTATTCCATCCAGGAAGTGCAGCGCAACCTCACCAAGAAGGTGAAGGCCACGCCGGCTGAGGTGCGCCGCTATTACAACACCTTGTCGAAGGACTCGTTGCCCTATATCCCGCTCAAGGTCGAGGTGCAAATCATCACAATCAATCCCACCATCCCTCAGCAAGAAATCGACGAGGTGAAGGCGCGATTGCGCGACTATGCCCAGCGTGTGACCAATGGCGAGAGCGAATTTTCCACGCTTGCCATCCTGTATAGCGAGGATAGTGGCACCGCGGTCTATGGCGGAGAGACAGGTTTCCAGAGTCGCTCCGTGCTGCTGCCAGAGTATGCCAATGCGGCATTCAACCTCAGCGACACCAAGAAAGTATCGAACATCGTGGAGACCGACGACGGTTTCCACATCATCCAACTCATCGAGAAGCGTGGCGACCGCATCAACACGCGTCACATCTTGTTGCGTCCCAAAGTGAGCGACAAGGACCTCACCGCTGCAATCAATCGACTGGATTCGCTGCGCACCGACATCGTGGCCGGCAAGTACAAGTTCGACGAGACGGCTCAGTTGATTTCGCAAGACAAGGATTCGCGCAACAACGGCGGCATGATGCTCAACGAGGAGTCGCGCAGCAATCGCTTCGAGATGTCGCAACTTCCCGCCGAGGTCGCCAAGAAGATTGACAAGATGCAAGAAGGCGATGTGAGTGAGCCTTTCGTGATGACCAACCCCAAGACTGGGCGCGAGCAGGTGGCAATCGTGTCGTTGCACAAGCGCATTCCTGGCCATAGAGCCGACTTGGCCGATGACTATCAAGTGGTGAAGGACATCTATGAAAACCACATGAAGGCAGAAATCATCGACAAATGGGTGCTCGACAAGCAACGTTCCACCCACGTGTACATAGGCGAAAACTGGCGTAACTGCGAATTTAAGTACGATTGGCTCAATCAGCAGTAAACACACATCGCACCACACATAGGCTCGCCATGTCTAAGCACGACCACAATCGCTCCACACGACACCACAGGCATAAGGTAGTTGCTACCTTGTGCCTTTTGGCGTTTTTCATGTTGATGCTTCCCGTGGCCGTGGCTCAGAATCCCCAGCAACCGCGTGCGGCAAAACCCGGAAGCAAGCCCGAGCGAGTGAGCCGCATCACCCCGCAAATTCCCAAGGCCAATCGTTATCAGAAGAACAAGGTGTTTCTTGAGAACGCCGACCGCTTGTCGGCCAACGAGGCCATTAGCGTCGACTATCAGGTGCTCAAGGGCAATGTGCGCTTTCGTCGCGGCGACATGTATATGTTTTGCGACAGTGCCTATTTCTATGATGCCACCAGTTCGCTCGACGCCTTTGGCCACGTGCGCATGAGTTTGTCTATGCCGACGTGTTGCACTACTACGGCGACGACCAGTTGGCGCAACTGCGCGACAACGTGCGCTTAGAGAATCGCTCCACGACCCTTGTGACCGATAATCTCGACTATGAGATTGACACCAATGTGGGTTACTATTTCGACCACGGCACCATTGTGGACAACCGCAACAACACCGAACTCACTTCGGTCTTTGGTCGCTATGAACTCGACACCAAGAATGCGCAGTTCACCACCGATGTGCATCTCATCAGCGACAAGTATGAGATGACCACCAACCAACTTGACTACAACTTGAACACGCACATCGCCACCATCGTCGACGAGACCACCATCGTGAGCGACAGCAACACCATCGTGACGACAAATGGCTGGTACAACACGCAAGCCGATGATGGTACGCTCTATGCCCGTTCGCGCGTCATCGCAAAGGACGGAAAGACGCTGGTGGGCGACACTGTGTATTATAATCGCCAGCGCAATTATGGCGAAGCACGTGGCGACGTGGTTATTACCGACCCCAACAACAAGGTGATACTCGATGGCGATTATGGCTACCACGACGACAACGCGCATTATTCCTACGTGACACGTCGTGCCCGCGCCCGCGAATTTTCGCAACAGGACACCCTCTATCTCCATGCCGACACGCTGTGCACGCTCATCAACGACGACTCGGTGCGCATCTTGCGCGCGTTCAACGCGGTGCGGTTCTATCGCAAGGACGTGCAGGGCATAGGCGACTCGCTGCAAATGAGCGAGGCCGACTCCATCGTGAACCTATATCATCACGCAGTGGTGTGGAGCGGCGAGCGACAAATCTCAGGTGAAGAAATCAATGTGCATCTCAATGACAGTGCCGCCGACTGGGCCACACTGCCGCAATATGGCCTCATGGTGGAACATGTGGGCGAGGACTACTACGACCAACTCAGTGGCAAGACCATGAAGGCCTATTTCGAGAACAAGGAGATGCGACGTCTTGATGTGGACGGCAATGTGCTGGTCATCATGTATCCCATGGAGAGCGACAGCACCTACAACAAGTTGGTGAGCGCCGAGTCGAGTTACTTGCGCGTATTGCTCAAGGAAAAGCAAGAGGTGGACAAAATCACCATGTGGCCCGAAGTGACGGGCAAGGTGATACCGCTCTACTTGGCCAAGCGCTCGCAGTTGTATCTGCCTCAGTTCAACTGGTATGACACCTACCGCCCCAAAGACCCCGATGACATATACGATGTGGACGGCGCCACCCGCCAACTCATGTCCTCGCCCGTGGACAATCCGCGGCGACTATCGGAGCAGTGACCCGCCACGCATTAACACAGTCTTGCAGTTATGAGTGATGTTATCAAATTATTGCCAGATTCTGTAGCCAACCAAATCGCGGCTGGCGAGGTGATTCAACGCCCCGCTTCGGTCATCAAAGAATTGGTTGAGAATGCCATCGATGCCAGTGCCACGTCGATTGAGATTGTACTCAAAGACGCTGGCCGCACTCTCATACAAATCATTGACAATGGCGTGGGCATGAGCGATACCGACGCTCGCCTGGCCTTTGAGCGACACAGCACGTCGAAGATTCGCTGTGCCGATGACTTGTTTTCGCTCCACACCATGGGATTTCGTGGTGAAGCGCTGGCCTCGATAGCGGCCATTGCTCAAGTGGAGTTGCGTACCCGGCGCGCCGACGACCAACTGGGCACGAGATTGCTCATCAACGCCTCGCACTGCGAACTGCAAGAGCCGTGCTCCTGCCCAGTGGGGAGTAACTTCATGATTAAGAATCTCTTCTTCAATGTGCCTGCGCGACGCAAGTTCCTCAAGAGCAATCAGGTGGAGTTGAGCAACATCATTAAGGAGTTTGAGAAACTGGCGCTGGTGAATAATGGTGTGGAGTTCAAACTGTCGCACAATGGCAGCATGATGTATCATCTGCAACCCGGCAGTTTCTTGCAGCGCATTGTGGCGCTCATGGGGCGTTCAATCGAGGGGCAACTCATTCCTGTGAGTATTGACACCGAACTGGTGCGTGTGCACGGCTTTGTGGGCAAGCCCGAGAATTCGCGTCGTCGCAATGCCATACAATTCATGTTTGCCAACGAGCGATTTATGCGGCATCCTTATTTTCATAAGGCGATTATGTCGTGTTACGACCAACTCATCCCCGAGGGCGAGCAACCCAACTATTTCTTGCGCTTCAATGTGGACCCGCACACCATCGATGTGAATATCCATCCCACCAAGACCGAGATAAAGTTTGAGGACGAGGTGCCAATATGGCAAATCCTTTCGGCTGGTGTGCGCGAAGTGTTAGGGCGCTTCAGCAATGTGCCGCTCATCGACTTCGACACCGAGGGCGCTCCCGAGATTCCTGCCTATGGTACCGGAGCCGAGAACCCGGTGCCTCCCACGATAGACCTCGACCCGTCATATAATCCGTTTGCCTCCAATCGCAACAATGGGGGAGAGGGCACCACGCCACCACGCCAAGTGCATCATGGCCCCAAAGCGCCGCCCGAGGATTGGGAAAAGTTATATCGTCAGTTTGAGCAACGCCGCGATGGTGCCGTCGCTCCGTCCGACGACGTGTTGCCCGCCGAAACACCCCTTGATGGCGACAAGTCGCTCATGCTCCCGGGTATGGAAACTTCGTCGACGCTTTACTTACAACTCAAGGGGCGCTACATCTTGTCGCCGGTGCGCTCCGGACTTATGGTGGTGGACCAGCATCGAGCGCATGTGCGCATCCTCTTCGACCGATACATGCAACGCGTGAACGTGGCCAACAACGCTACCCAGCGCGTACTGTTTCCAGAGGTCATCACCCTCACGCCGGCCCAGACGCTCATCATGGAGGAGTATTTATCGGCATTAGAAGCCATGGGCTTCACTTTGTCGCGCCTTGGCGGTGACGAGTGGTCGGTGGTGAGTGTGCCGTCGGGCATGGAGGGCGTGAACGTGAAGGCCATGCTCTTGCAGTTGCTCGAGACACATGGCGAGGGCGCCAAACTTGTAGAGGACCAGTTGCGCGAGCACATTGCCATGAGCATCGCGCAGGCTGCCGCCATTCCTTATGGGCGTCAACTCAACCAGAGTGAGATGGATGTGCTGGTGGGCGATTTATTGCGGTTGCCCCAGCCCAACTATACGCCCGACGGCAAACTTGTCATCGCTATGATTGACACTGAACACATCAACCGACTTTTTTCTTGAAAATGATAGATTTTCGCACTATTATATCATCTACCACCGATTACAATTTTCACACTCACACACAGTATTGCGATGGCCGTGCCCCCATGACGGTGATGGCCGCTCATGCTGCCGAGTGTGGCATGCGCTATTTGGGGTTCTCGCCTCATTCTCCCATCAACTTTGAATCGCCGTGCAACATGTCGCGTGCCGATGTGGGGGAGTACTTGGATCAGGTGCGGCGCCTCAAAATGGAATATGCCGGAAAAATGGAGATATTTGCTGGCATGGAGATAGATTATACCGACGAGTTCGGTCCCAGCGACAGTTATTTCCAGCATCTGCCGCTCGACTATCGCATCGGCTCGATTCATTTCATTCCGTCTAAAGAGAATCTCTCGCAATACATTGATATCGATGGTCATTTCGACCGCTTCAAGGAAAAAATGCACACCTATTTCGACGACGATATCGAGTGGGTGGTGCGTTCGTTCTACAACCAGTCGACGAAGATGGTCGAGGCTGGTGGATTTGATGTGGTGGGTCACTTCGACAAGATAGGCCACAACGCATCGCAATTCCGCGCGGGTATCGACGACGAGCCGTGGTACGACAAGTTGGTCATGGACTTGTTCGATGCCATTATGGACCATCACTATGTGGTGGAAATCAACACTAAGGCCTATGAGACCTATGGCCGCGTTTTCCCGTCCATGAAGTACTGGGGCATGCTCAAACGCTATGATGTGCCGGTGCTTGTCAACAGCGATGCCCACGAACCCACGCTCATCAATGCTGGCCGCGAGGCCACCTTGCGTAGTTTTGCTGCCATTTAAGCCGGCAATACATTATAGAAAACGACAGGCTCGGTCGCAACTGCGGTCGAGCCTGTCGATTTAGTGTGTGTCGTGGGTTATCCCAGGAAGCCCAGCAGGACACCAGCAGCCACAGCCGAGCCGATGACGCCAGCCACGTTGGGACCCATGGCGTGCATGAGCAGGTAGTTGCTGGGGTCGGCCTTGAGACCCTGGTCGTTGCTGATGCGGGCAGCCATGGGAACGGCGCTCACGCCAGCGTTGCCGATGAGAGGATTCAACTTCTTGCTCTTGGGCAAGATGAGGTTGAAAATCTTCACAAACAGCACACCCGAGGTTGTGGCGATGATGAATGCCAAGAAACCGAGGAAGAAGATAAACACCGTCTCCTTGGTGAGGAACTGCGATGCCTGCGTCGAGGCACCCACAGTCATGCCGAGGATGATGGTCACCATGTCGGTCATGGCGTTGCTGGCAGTGTTAGCCAGACGCTTAGTCACGCCGCTCTCGCGCAGCAGGTTGCCAAAGAACAACATGCCCAGCAGTGGCAGACCCGAGGGCACCACAAAGCAGGTGAGGATAAGACCGAAGATGGGGAAGATAATCTTCTCGTTTTGCGACACTTTTCGCGGCGGCTTCATGCGGATGAGGCGCTCCTTCTTGGTGGTGAGCAGGCGCATGATGGGCGGCTGGATGACAGGCACCAGAGCCATGTAACTATAAGCACTCACCGCGATAGCACCCATGAGGTTGGGCGCCAATTTCGACGACAAGAAGATGGCCGTCGGGCCGTCGGCACCGCCAATGATGGCGATGGCACCAGCCTGGTCGGGCAGGAAGCCAATGGCAAGCGCAATCATGTAAGCACCAAAGATGCCGAACTGTGCAGCGGCACCCACGAGTAGCAACTTGGGATTGGCAATGAGCGACGAGAAGTCGGTCATTGCGCCAATGCCCAGGAAGATGAGTGGCGGATACCATCCTTGGCGCACACCTTGATACAAGATGTTGAGCACAGAGCCTTCCTCATAGATGCCAATCTCGTTGCCAGCCTGGAACGGGATGTTGCCAATGAGGATACCGAAGCCAATGGGCACCAGCAACATGGGCTCAAAGTTGTGCTTGATAGCCAAGTAGATGAAGAACAGACCCACACACAACATGATGACGTTGGTGTAGTCTACATTATAAAATCCTGTGAAGTGCCAAAACTCGGCAAGCTTACCCAAGATGGAAAAACTTTCTTCAAGAAGTAACATAGCAATCAGTAGTTTAGCCAATTACCATAATAGTGGTGCCCTCAAGCACCGAGTCTTCCTTCGCCACGTCAATCGACTTGATGACGCCGTCTTGTCCAGCATGAATCTCGTTGCCCATTTTCATGGCCTCGAGGATGCACACCACGTCGTCGGCCTTGACAGCCTGGCCCTCCTTGACAAAGATATCCTTGATGACGCCAGGCAGTGGCGAAGCCACCACATAGCCTCCTGCTGCTGCGGGAGCCTTCTTGACCGGTTGAGCAGCGGGTGCAGCCGTCGTCTCGCTCACGGACACTCGTTTCACCACGGGGGCCGACTTGGGCTGCTCGGGAAGTTCCACGTCGTATTTCACTCCGTTGACCTCCACTTGAGCCACATTGTCGTTGATGTCGCCAATGGCTACCGTGTAGTCGTTGCCATTGATTTTATATTTGTACTCTTTCATAGAGATGTTTTGTTGAGTTGTGTTAGTTGTTTGTAACAATGTTGTTTGTTATATTACTGCTTTGCGCCTTGTCCCTTCAACGTCGTTCGGGGAGTTGCCGCATCATGGCACTCTTGCTTGTCCAAGCGGTGTGCGTGTCGCGGTCAAAGGTGAGCACGCCACTCTCGGTGTCGTGAGCGTTGAGGTGCTCGTAGAGCGCCATCGCGATAGCGGCAATCGCCTCGTCCTGTGCATCGCCGTTGGCAGCCGATTGCGGCTGAGCCAATGGTGCCACGGTGGCGGTTTTTTGCTCGCTCTCGGGGCGAGAGAGCGTTTTGCCGAAGAGTTTGAAGCAGATGTAGAGCAAAAGCAGTGCGCTAAACACTACGCTCATGGCCAGCAATGCGATTGCAAAGCCGTGGGGATCGTGGATGTGGAAATCCTCGATGTTGTTGTTCAGGTCACGCGTGTTGTAGTTGCCGGGGGTGATGGCCATGGCCTTGGTCTTGCCATCGCGCACTTGCCAGTCGGCAGCGTCGGCAATGCCAGCAATGGGTAGGCGGCCTTCGGCCTTGTAGGCATAACTGCAACCGGCGGGGAGCGTGGCAGGCACGGTCACTTCGTCCACGAGTTCACCGTTCACGTCATAGAGGGCGATGTAGTTGTCTTTGCCCGGTTCAAGCACAAATGGCAAGTGGAACGTGCCAGCAGTGCTGTCGCCATCGGCAAAGAACACCACATGTGAGCGCGGCGCAATCTTTGTGCGGCGCTCATCGCCACGAGGAATCTCGTAGCACTCTCCAGGGCGCTTGGCGGCTGCTTCGCGCATCACAACGTCGCGATCCACATCTTTATTGGCCTCGGTGAAGATTTCATCGGCGTGAAGCGTGGTGATGAACATCTTCTCGATGCCGTTAGAACTGTAGGACGAGTTATACAACTCGAGCCATCCGGCTTTGCAGCCCGGTGCCATGCTGTCGGCCTGCACCAGCACCTCGTTGAGACGCATGTTTTTGCGTCCTTGCGCCAGCGAGGGCAGTGTCGTTGTATTCTTGCTCCTTCTCCTGGATAAACACCTTGTAGTCGTCCATGATTTTCTTTGCCTCGTCCTCTTTGCCAGCCTCTTTGGCCTCGGCGGCAGCCGTCTTGGCGGTTTTTGCCTCCTTGGCATAAAGGATACCGGCTGCTCCGGCAGCACCCATCACGGCGATTTCGGCGCTCGGCCAAGCATAGTTCATGTCGCCGCGCAGTTGCTTGCAACTCATCACGATGTGGCTGCCACCGTAACTCTTGCGCAGTGTCACGGTCACCTTGGGAATCGTAGCCTCACCAAAAGCGTAGAGCAACTTGGCACCATTGAGAATCACAGCGTTGTACTCTTGACCGGTACCCGGCAGGAAGCCCGGCACGTCGACCAATGTGACGATGGGGATGTTGAATGCGTCGCAGAAACGCACGAAACGACCACCCTTGCGCGAGGCGTTGCAGTCGAGCACACCGGCCATCACCTTGGGCTGGTTGGCCACGATGCCCACCGATTGTCCGTTGAAACGAGCAAAACCCACGATGATGTTCTTGGCATAGTCTTTCTGCACCTCAAGGAATTCGCCATTGTCGACCACGGCACCAATCACCTCGTACATGTCGTAGGGGTCGTTGGCGCTTTCGGGAATGATGTTGTTCAGTGCGTCCTCCATGCGGTCGATGGGGTCGTTGCATTGCTTGCGCGGCGTCTCCTCCATGTTGTTCGACGGCATGTAACTGAGCAGTTGCTTGATGACGGTGATGACATCCTCCTCGGTATCGCAAGCAAAATGCGTGACACCGCTCTTGCTGGCGTGCACGGTGGCGCCGCCCAGTTGCTCTTGCGTCACGTTTTCGCCAGTCACGGTCTTCACCACAGCCGGTCCGGTGAGGAACATGAACGAGGTTCCCTTGGCCATGATGGTGAAGTCGGTGAGGGCGGGGGAGTAGACGGCACCTCCTGCACAGGGGCCGAGGATGGCCGAAATCTGCGGCACCACGCCCGAGGCGTTGATGTTGCGCTGGAAAATCTCGGCATATCCTGCCAGTGCATTGATGCCCTCGGGGATGCGTGCGCCTCCCGAGTCGTTCAGACCCACCACGGGAGCACCTTGCTTCATGGCCAAATCCATGATTTTGCAAATCTTCAGTGCCATGGCCTCGCCCAGCGAGCCACCCATGACGGTGAAGTCTTGAGCAAAGACATAGACGAGACGTCCGTCAACAGTGCCATAGCCGGTGACCACGCCGTCGCCAGCAAACGATTTCTTCTCCGAGCCGAAGTTTGTGCAACGATGGCGCACAAACATATCGAGTTCTTCAAAGCTGCCTTCGTCGAGCAGCATGTTGATGCGCTCGCGAGCAGTGTATTTGCCCTTCTCGTGTTGTTTGGCAATGGCTTTCTCACCACCGCCCAAACGTGCTTCGGCGCGTTGCTTAATCAGTTCCTGAATTCTTTCGAGTTGTTTACCCATGATCGTGCTTGTGTGGTGGTGTTATTTGTTAGGATTCTCACAAAGTTCCACAAGTGCTCCGCAAGTGGTCTTGGGGTGCAAGAAGGCGATGTTCAGTCCCTCGGCTCCGCGACGCGGCTCTTTGTCGACCACGCGGCCGCCCTTCTCCTGAACCTCGGCCAGCGCGTTGGCAACGCCATCCTCTACAGCAAAAGCGATGTGCTGAATGCCTCCACGGCCACCATTCTTCTCGATGAATTTGGCGATTGCGCTCTCCTCGCTTGTGGCTTCGAGCAACTCAATCTTGGTCTGACCCACCTGGAAGAATGCGGTGCGCACGTGCTGATCCTCAACCTCCTCAATTGCATAGCATTTGAAACCCAGGAATTTCTCGTAGAAAGGTATAGCCTCGTCAAGACTTGTAACTGCTATACCAACATGTTCGATGTGTGAAATGTTCATAACTAATTGTTTGTAAAATGTTTATGTAATAAGTGAATAAAAATTCTTCTTAAAAGACGTGCAAAGGTACAAAATTTTCTTTTAAATAATGTGTGTCAAAGTTATAATGTTTGTGAAAAATAACGTTGAACTTTAATGCAAAAAGAAACACGCGCTATTGGCAACAACTTACAAGAAAAACAGTTGACTTTTCGGGAAAAGACTGATATTCTCTAGCCATCCCAGCAGACAACCGAATATTCGCTCGATATAAGCAAATGATATGGATTTGAAGTTTCTACCCGGACGCCGTAAATGACCGGACTATCGAAG